>DASQIG010000562.1:0-3975 GCA_035631735.1 Burkholderiales bacterium
CCCTCGGCAAATTGCTGGACGTCATGCGCTACGCCGAGCTGCGCGCCGAGCAGGCGCGGCTGCGCAAGCAGGGCATCCACCGCGGCATCGGCCTCGCAGCGATGATCGAGGTGACGAATCCCTCGCCCGCGTTCTACGGCGTGGGCGGCGCGCGCATCTCGGCGCAGGACGGCGCCACGCTGCGGCTCGAGCCGACCGGCATGCTGACCGTGCTCGCGAGCGTTACCGAGCAGGGGCAGGGCACCGAAGCCGTCTTTGCGCAGATCGCCGCGAGTGCCGTGGGCTTGACGCTGGACAAGGTGCGTGTCATGACTGGCGATACCGGCGTCACGCCCTACGGCGGCGGCACCTGGGCCTCGCGCGGCGCCGGTATCGGCGGCGAGGCGGTGTTGCAGGCCGGGCGCGCGCTGCGCACCAACATCCTCGACGTCGCGGCCGCCGTCCTGAAGCTCGAAAGCGCCGAGCTCGACATCGTCGGCAACGCGGTGGTGAATCGGCTGACGCTGGAAACGAAACTCCCGCTGGCGGAGCTCGGTCGCATCGCATATTTCCGGCCCGATACGCTGCCGCTCGATTTCCAGGCTGAGCTCACCGTCACGCGCCATTACACGCCGCGGCAATACGGTTTCACCTTCACCAACGGCATGCAGGCGTCACTGGTAGAAGTGGACCCGGACAGCGGTTTCGTGAAGCTCCTCAAGCACTGGTGCGTCGAGGACTCCGGCACGCTGATCAACCCGATGCTCGCCGACGAGCAGCTGCGCGGCGGCATCGTGCAGGGCATCGGCGCCGCGCTCTACGAGGAGTGCATCTACAGTCCCGACGGCCAGCTCCTGAACGGCAACCTGGCCGACTATCTCGTGCCGATGGCGCTCGAGATGCCGGACATCGACTGCGCGCACATCGAGACGCCGACCAAGCAATCGCAGCTCGGTGCAAAAGGCATCGGCGAAGCGGGCACGGCCGGTGCGCCCGGCGCCGTGATGAACGCCATCAACGACGCGCTCGCGCCGCTCGGCGCGCGGGTGACGCAAATGCCGTTCACGCCCGAGCGGATACTGAAGGCGCTGAGGAAAGTTTGAAGGACGCGAAAGTACAGTCAGCCATCTCGCACTGGCTGCCGCGGTTCGTTTCCAACGGCGTGCTGCTCGCCGATTTCGAAGACCTCACCGGCTCGCTCGATCGCTGGGACGACTGGTGCGCCGCCTGGTCTCGGCGCGCCGCCGTCCACGAGCAGTTGGGCCGCGACGCGCTGCGCGACGGCTGGAAGCTCACTGCCGCCGAGCATCTCGTCCGGGCGGGGATCTATTACCACTTTGCGAAGTTCGTCTTCGTGCAGGACGTGGAGCAGATGCGCGCGGCGCACATGAAGGCGGTCGAGTGCTACCGCGACGGCGTCGCGCTGCTGCGGCCGTGGCCGGGCAAGCGCGTCGCGATCCCCTTCGAAGGCAAGACCCTCTTCGGCGTGCTGCGCGGCACGGGGCCGGTGGTGATCATGGCACCGGGGCTCGATTCCACTAAAGAGGAGCTGCACGCGTACGAAGAACCATTTCTTGCGCGCGGCATGGCGACGCTCGCGATCGACGGCCCCGGGCAGGGTGAGGCGGAGTATGAAATACCGATTTGCGGCGACTACGAGCGCGCGGCGAAAGCGGTTTGCGACTGGATCGAAGACCGCGGCGACCTCGATGCCGAGCGCATCGCCATCTGGGGCGTGAGCCTGGGCGGCTACTACGCGCCGCGCGCCGCGGCGTACGAGAAGCGCATCCGCGCCTGCATCGCGCTCTCGGGGCCTTACGAGTGGGACAAGATCTGGGATGGCTTGCCCGAGCTCACGCGCGAGACGTTTCGCGTGCGCTCGCACGCCAGTTCCGAAAGGGAAGCCGGGGAAAAAGCGAAAGCGCTGACCATGGTCGATGCCGCGCCGCGTATCAAGTGCCCGATTTTCATCGTCACGGGCCGCCAGGACCGGCTGGTGCCGGCATCGCACGCCGAGCAGCTCGCACGCGGCGTCGCGGGACCGGTGGAGCTGATGATCGTCGAGGACGGCGGCCACAACGCCAACAACCGTCCTTATCGCTATCGCAGCCGCACGGCGGACTGGCTCGCCGCGCAGTTCGGCTTGCCAAAAACATAAGGAGGATGGAGATGAGAGTGGCAGTCGCAGTCGCAGCGCTCGCGCTTTGCGTGGGCGCGCAGGCACAGACGTTTCCCAGTCGCACGGTGCGCTTCATTTCCGGCGTCACGCCGGGCGCGGCCTCGGACACCATGGCGCGCATCCTCGCGGAGAAGCTCTCGCCGGTTCTCGGCCAGCCGGTGATCGTCGAGAACCGGCTCGGCGCGGGGGGCCTGGTGGGTGCGAAGTACGTCGCCGAGCAGGCCGAGCCCGACGGCCACACGATCATGATGTATGCGTCCGCCTTCACCGTGTCGACGCTGCTCAGTCCCGGCGTGCTCGATCCGAAGGAGCTGCAGGCGGTGGCCACCGTGGCGACGATTCCAACGGTGATGATCACGCCGCCCGGCAGATTCAAGACGGTGCAGGACTTCGTCGCCGCCGCCAAAGCCGAGCCCGGCAAGATCGTCTGCTCCGACGCGGGCGTCGGCAGCGCGACGCACATGGCGTTCGAGCGCTTTCGCTTTTCTGCCGGCTTCGAGGCGCTGAACGTGCACACGAAGGGGCCGAGCGAGGCGCTTACCGAAGTGATCTCGGGCCGCGCGGATTGCTACTTCGCGCTGGTCTTCCAGGCGCAGAAGATGCGCGAGGCGGGCAAGGTCGGCGCGCTGGTGCTGAGCGGGCCGAGGCGCAGCTCGCTGATGGCCGATCTGCCGACCACCGAAGAGGCGGGCTACCCGAACTCGTCGTACAACTTCTGGGTCGGCGCGCTCGTCTCGGCGAGGACGCCGCGGCCGACCGTCGAGCGCCTGCACCGGGAGATCACCGCGCTCGTCGAGTCGCCGGAGGTCTCGGCGCAGATCAGGAAGCTCGGCGCCGATCCGCTGCCGATGTCGATCGCCGAGTTCGAGGCCATGATCAACCGGGAGCTCAAGGAGAACGCCGAGCTCATCAAGAAGGCGGGCATCAAGGCGAACTAAAGGGTGACAGTCACCAATTGCTAGACTTGCCGCCATAAAGGAGATGCGCACTGAGACCTAGGCTCGCCGCGCTCGTCGCACTCACCCTGCTCGCTGCGAGCGCGGCTGCCCAGCAGTGGCCGACGCGGCCGGTAAGGCTCATCGTCTCCTACCCGCCCGGCGGCAGCTCCGACCTGATGGCGCGCATCGTCGCGGCGAAGCTCGCCGACCGGTGGGGCCAGCAGGTGCTGGTCGAGAACAAGCCCGGCGCCGCCGGCGCCATCGGCACCGACTACGCGGCGAAGCAGCCGCCCGACGGCTACTCCTTCATGATCGCGAACCTCGGGCCGGCGGCGGTCAACCCGCTGCTCTCGCCCGTGCCGTACAGCGTCGAGAAGGACTTCATCGCCGTCTCGCAGATCTCGCAGGGCCCCAATGTGCTCGTGGTGCGCGCCGATGTGCCGTTCCAGTCGTTGCAGGACATCATCGGCTACGCGCGCGCCAATCCCGGCAAGTTGAGCTACGGCACCAGCGGTCCCGGCAGCGTGTCGCATCTCTCGAGCGAGATGCTGAAGAACATCACGGGCGTCCAGGCGACCGAGATCCCGTACAAGGGCGGCGTCGACGCGGTGAAGGACCTGCTCGGCGGGCAGATCCATTTCATCTTTTCCGACACGCTGCCGGCGATGGCGCATGTGCGCGCCGGGAAGCTGCGAGCGCTCTGCATCACCGGCGCTGAAAAATTCGAGTTGCTGGCGAACCAGCCCGTTTGCCAGGACGCCGCGCCCGGCCTCGTCGCGGTCAACTGGTGGGGCATCCTCGTGCCCGCCGGCACGCCGCGTGCGGTCGTGCACCGGCTGCACGACGACTGGGTGAAGCTCGCCGCGGATACCGAGGTGA
>DASQIG010000563.1:0-3607 GCA_035631735.1 Burkholderiales bacterium
GCGAGCGCGGCGAGCTGCGCGGCGTGCAGGCGCGCCGTGGCGCGCCGGCTCGCCTGCAGCATGGTGTAGAGCGCGATCAGCAGCATTGCCCAGCCGGCCGAGATGCTGAAGCGATAGGCGATGCGGTGAAGCGCGCTCACGAAGCCGGTGTCGTGCTTGTCCACGAGCACTGCCACCGCGGACGCGGGCAGCGCCTGCAGCAGCGTCTCGAGCGTCGCCGTGGCAAGCACCGCGGTCGCCACCATGGCGAGGAGCAGCCGCTTGCCGGTCCCGGCGGATTCGCCCAGCCAGTTGTCCGTCGCGACCGCGCAGGCGAGCCCGATGACGGCAAGCAGGAAATAGAGGGCGCACCAGGTTGCCACGACCCCGGCACGCAGCTCTTCCTTGCCGATGAACGCATAAGTGAGGTGCGCGAGCTCGACCACGAGCGAGAAGCCCAGCGCAATCCACACGTGCCGCCAGCAGAATCCCGCGAGCAGTTTCATGGCAGCGGCAGGGTGATCACCGCGGCAACGCCGCGTGGCGAGTTCGCTTCGAGGCGCAGGCCCGCGCTCGCGCCGTAAAGCGCGGCGAGGCGCGCGCGGATGTTGGCGAGTCCGACGCCCGTGCCCGAGGAGGCGGCGAGGCCACGGCCGGTGTCTGCGACGGTGAGCTGCAGCGCGCCGTCGGCCTTCTGCGCCGAGATGCGGATGGCGCCGCCTTCGGCAAGCGGGGCGATGCCGTGCTTGATCGCGTTCTCGACCAGCGTCGCGAGCATCATCGGTGGCACCCGCGCCTCGAGCAGCGCCGGCGGCGCGTCGATCGCGGTCTCGAGGCGCGCGCCCATGCGCACCTGCTGCAGGCCGAGGTACGCGCGCACCAGCTCGATCTCGTCGGCGAGCGTGGTCTCGTGCTCGCGCATGCGCGGCAGCGCCGCGCGCAGATAGCGGGAGAGCTGGCCGAGCATCGTGCGCCCGGCGCCGGCGTCGGTCTGCGCCAGGCGCCGGATGTTGGAGAGCGTGTTGAAGAGGAAATGCGGCTCGACCTGTGCCTGGAGCAGCCGCAGCCGTGTGGCGAGCTGCTGCGTTTCGAGCGCGCCCCGGCGCAGCTCCGCGGTCCGCGCCTCGGAATCGGCCGATTGCGCGCGCAGGTAGAAGACGTAGCCGGCGACGAGGATGGCGCTCGAGCCGAGCCACGAGGTGAAGACCATCAGCATGTAGCCCGGGCCCTCGCCGGCCGGCGTCGCGCCGACCGCGTAACGCACGAACGCGGCAACGGCGGCGGCAACCACTGCGGCGATCACCGCGACGCCGATGTTCTCGCGTCCGGCCCGTCCCGCCGCATTCAGCACGATCAGCGCCGTGATGAGCGTCGTGACGCCGGTGATGAGGAACGCGGCGAGGCGCGAGAGCCAGGCGAGCGCGAAATCGGGCGCGCCGCCGCCCACCACGCCGCTCGCGGGCGAGAGCGCCCATTCGAGCGCCTGCAGCGCGCAAAAACCAATCACCAGCGCGAGCGCGCTCCAGGTGAGGCCGTTCAGCAGTCGAAGCGTCATCACATCTGCCGGAAAAGCTGAGTGTACGCGTCGCTCACCGCGAGCAGCTCTTCGCGGCGCTTGAGGCGTACCTGGGTGCGGCCGCGCAGGTCGCGCACCACGCCGGCAATGGCGTGCACATTGACGATGGTAGAGCGATGGATCTGCCAGAACGAAGCCGGATCGAGCTCCTGCGACAGCTCCCGGATGGGCTTGCGGATCAGCGACTCGCCTTCCGGCGTCACCACGCGGGTGTACTTGCTGTCCGCCTGGAAGTAGCAAACGTCGTCGACGGTGATCACCCGCACCGTCTGTCCCTGCGAGGCGTTGATCCAGCGGAGATACCCGCGTTGCCCGCCGCCCAGCTCGCGCAACAGCCCCTCGAGCGCGGGCGCCGGGCGGCCGACGCGCTCCTTGAGGCGCGCCACCGTCGTCGCGAGCCGCGCCGTGGTCACGGGCTTCACGAGATAGTCCGCCGCCCCTTGCTCGAAAGCGGTTAGCGTGTGCTGGTCGTAGGCCGTAACGAACACGATGTGGCAGCGGCCGCTCGCCTGGCGCGCGACCTCCAGCCCGCTCATGCCGGGCATGTTGATGTCGAGAAACAGGATGTCGGGGCCATGCTTCTCCAGCGCTTGCAGCGTGGCGATGCCGTCTGCGGTCTGCGCGACGATGGCGAGCTCAGGCCACAGCCGCGCCAGGATCTCGGCGAGCTCCTCACGTAGCAGGGGCTCATCTTCGGCGAGGATAGCGCGAGCGGCGGGCACGGAACCGCAATGATCGCATCCTCACAGGGCCTTGGGCGTCGTCGGGCAGTTGCTGGTCGCGACCGGCGCCGGCGTAGGAGTGGCGCTCACCACGACGTGCTCGACCTCCTGGTTGGCGGCAAGCGCGCTGCGCGCGCCATCGACCATGGCGACATGCAGCGCGGCGACGGCGACGCCGTTGAGGGCGACGGCGAACGCGAATACGGCGAGGCGATAGGTTCTTTTCATTGGCGTTCTCCTGGCTTCCACGCGAGCAGAGTAGGCAGGCGGCCGGCCGGGGACAACGCCGTTGCGACGAAACGCCGCTTTCGGGGTGCGAAGCGCCGCTACCCCGGATGAACCGGTAAGCGGCTGGATCACGATCGGGCTCGACGCTGCCTGCTCCATAGATGCGCAGCATGCAGGCAACGCGCACCGCGCTCAAACGATAAATCGGCGCGCTTTGCATGCGCACCGCGCATGGTTCCTCTTCGGGCCTCACCGCGACCCTATTTGGCCGGAAGCCGACATTCGCGGCACCGACGTTCGGCGCCGGTCACGCTGAAGCGCGAGCTCATTTACCTGGGCGACATTCCGGTGGGGGTGGTGCAATGAGCGCCCTCGCCAGAAGTATCCTCGGCCTCTTTGCCCTTCTCCTCTGGGCCGCAAGCGCCGCCGCGGTGACGGTGAGCATGACCTCGCCAAGCAACGGCGCGCTGTACCTCGCACCTGCCACGCTGCCCGTGAAGGCGAACGCCTCGGCGTCCGGCGTGGGCATCGCGCGCGTGGAGTTCTACGCCAACGGCACGCTGATTCGGACGGTCACCACGTCGCCTTATCAGTTCGACTGGAGCGGGGTTGCCGCGGGCAGCTATTCGGTCAACGCCATCGCCTACGACAACAACGGCGCCCAGGCGACCTCGGCCTCGCGCTCGATCACCGTGGCGGCGACCAACACGCCGCCCACGGTGAGCCTCACCGCGCCGGCCGATGGCTCGAGGTATCTCAACCCGACGAGCATCACCATCTCGGCCAATGCCGCAGGGCCGGAGCTGAACGACATCGTCCAGCGGGTCGACTTCTATCTGAACGGCACGCTCGCGAACAGCATCACCCAGGCGCCCTTCAGCTATAGCGCCACCGGGCTTGCCTTTGGCACCTACACGCTCACGGCAGTGGCGACCGACAGCCAGGGAGCGCAGACGACGAGCGCGGCGCGCAGCTTCACCGTCTCCAACACCAACGTGCCGCCGACCGTCTCGCTCGTCATCCCGCAGGACAACACCCGCTGGAACGCGCCCGCGACGGTGACTTTCCAGGCGAACGCCAATTCCGGCGAGGCGAACGACAC
>DASQIG010000564.1:0-7365 GCA_035631735.1 Burkholderiales bacterium
CGAGGCCGAGCTCCTCGAGCAGCCAGAGCACGCGCTGCGAGCGCGAGTTGTTGAGGTGGTGGACGACGATCACGGCTCGTGCTCGGCGAGGGGGCGCTCGAAGCGCCGGTCGGGCACGAGCCACATCAGCGCTACCAGCACGTAGATGGCGAGCGAGATCCACGTCTGCACGAACGCGAGCACCACCCCGGCGAGGTAGAGCACCACCGAGACCTTGCCCTTGAAGTCGCTGCCGAGCGCTTTCGCGAGCAACGAGTCGGGTCCGTGCGTCGCGAGCAAGACACGCGTGAGGATGAAGTACGCGATTCCCGCGCAGAGCAGCACCAGACCGTAACCGGCCACCGTGATCGGCGCGAAATGGTTCTCGTCCATCCAGCCGGTGACGAACGGCACGAGCGACAGCCAGAAGAGCAGATGCATGTTCGCCCACAGCGTGCTGCCGGTGACGTGATGCACGGCGTGCAGCAGGTGATGGTGATTGTTCCAGTAGATGGCGGTGAAGACGAAGCTCAGCACGTACGTCAGGAACGTCGTCGCGAGCGGCGCGAGCGCCCCGGCGTCTGCGCCATGCGGCACCTTGAGCTCCAGCACCATGATGGTGATGATGACGGCGATCACGCCGTCGCTGAACGCTTCCAGGCGGCCCTTGGTCATGCGTACTTCCACCAGAGCAAGCCGGCGGCCGCGGCCGGCACGCCGAAGATGACGCGGAAGATCGGCAGCTTCTCCATGAACGACCGGAGCGGGATGAAAAGCTTCGCGCCGAGCGCGATCGTCTCCGGACCGCGCCCGAGGAGCCGCCCGGCGAACAGGAACAGCGCGCCGATGATCAGACCCGCGGCGATGATGCTCGCAGTGCGCATCGCTCCTCCCGAAAAACAGGGACAGTCCCTATTTTTCTCATTTGACGCTGTCGGCGCCGGTTTTCCGGAAACAGCCGTCGACGTGATCGTCCACCAGGCCGACCCCCTGCATGTAGGCGTAGCAGATGGTCGAGCCGACGAACTTGAAGCCGCGCTTGAACAGATCCTTGCTCAGCGCATCGGATTCGGCGGTCTTCGCCGGGACATCGCCCACCCGGCGCCGGCGGTTCACCATCGGCTTGCCGCCGACGAAGCGCCAGACGTAGGCGTCGAAGCTGCCGAACTCGCGTTGCACGGCGAGAAACGCCTTCGCATTCGTGACCGCGCTCTCGATCTTGAGGCGGTTGCGCACGATGCCCTCATCGCGCATCAACGATGAGATTTTCTTCGCCGAAAACCGGGCAACCCGCTGCGGATCGAAGCCGGCGAAGGCACGGCGATAGGCGTCGCGCTTGCGCAGGATCGTCTCCCAGGAGAGTCCGGCCTGCGCGCCCTCGAGGATCAGGAACTCGAAGAGCTTGCGCTCGTCGTGGACCGGCACGCCCCATTCCGCGTCGTGGTAGGCGATACCAAGTGGCGTCGTGGCCCAGGCGCACCGGATGAGCATCAGGCGCGATTCTGGAGCAGCGCCTCGATTTCGTCATCGGCGAGATCGCGCCATTGCGCATAGGCGTCGGCAACCGCGAAGCTCGCGCCGCCGCGCACGTTCGCGCAATAGGCGGCTTCCGCGAGCTTCGAGATGGCGTCGAGCGCGCTCCTGTGGGCGGTCGGCACGGCGACCACGACGCAGGCGGCGCCGGCGCGGCGCAGCGCCGCGATCGCGGCGCGCATGGTCGCGCCGCCGGCGATGCCGTCATCGACCGCGATCACCGCGCGGCTATCCAGCGCGAGCGGCGAGCGGGCCCCGCGCAGGCGCGCGAGCCGGCGCTCGACCTTGGCGCGCGCCTCGCCGACCGCGCGCTCGACCTGCGCCGGAGACAGGCCGTGACCTGACATGCGGCTTTCGTCGAGCCAGACGCTGCCGTCGAATGCTACGGCGCCGTAGCCGCTCTCGGTCGTCCACGGATAGAGCACCTTGCTGACGGGCGCGACGTCGAGCGGCAGGCCGAGCTCGGTGGCGATCGCCGCCGCCACGGGCACCCCGCCCGCGGGGATCGCGAGCACCAGCGCCGCGGTCCCGCGGAACTCGTCCAGCATCTTTGCCAGCTCGCGGCCGGCGTGCGCGCGGTCGCGAAACGGCTGGTTCATGTGGCTAGACTAGCAGCCGAGGAGGCTTTCCATGATCACTGGCGCGCAAGCGCTGGTCGATTGCCTGCGGCGCGAAGCCATCGACCATGTGTTCGGCATTCCCGGGACGATGAACCTGCCGATCCTGGACGTCCTGCGCGCGACGCCCGAGATCCGCTTCGTGCTCACGCGCCACGAGCAGGGCGCGGCGTTCATGGCCTACGGCCATGCGCGCGCGCTGCACCGGCCGGCCGTCGTCACCGCCACCGAAGGGCCGGGCGTGACCAATCTCGCGACCGGCATCGGCGCGGCGTACAAGGGCTATGTGCCGCTGATCAGCGTGAGCGGCGCGCAGGAGCTCTGGGTGCGCGAGAAGGACGCGAGCCAGGACATCGACCAGGTGAGCTTTCACCGGCCGATCACGAAGTGGGCGTACTCCATCCCGGCGGCCAGCAAGGTGCAGGAAGCGGTGCGGCGCGCCTTCCGCATCGCGCTCGCCGAGCCGCAGGGCCCGGTGCACCTCGACGCCTCGCGCGACATCCTGCTCGAGCATTGCGAGAGCGAACCGATCGCGCCGGCCGCGTACCGCCCCGCCTCGTTCCCGGCGTGCGCCGCGGCCGACCTCGATCGCGCGGCCGATCTCATCGCTCGCGCGCAACGGCCGATAGTGCTGGCCGGCGGCGGCGTGCTGCGCGAGGGCGCGCTCGGCGCACTGCAAAACCTGGCCGACGCGACCGGGATCCCGGTGGCCACGCTGCAATACCACCCGGACGCGTTCCCGACCACGCATGCGCTGGCGCTCGGGCCGCTCGGCCGCAACGGCTGGTCGAGCGCGAACCGCGCGATGCCGGAAGCCGATGTCGTCATCGCGCTCGGCGCGCACATCGATCTTTTCTCCACCACCTTCAAGTACGGCATCATCAGCCGCGACGCGAAGCTGATCCACCACAGCACGGTGGCGGGCGACATTGGCGTCGTTTTCCCGGTGGCGCAGGCGGTGGTCGGATCTACGGCGAGCTTCATCGACGGCCTGCGCCAGCGACTGCGGAAACGGTGGGAATGGACCAGCGTCGCGGCGCTAAGGCGCGAGTGGGATGACGAGCGCAAGCGCTTGCTCGACTACAGCGCCCGCCCGATCCTGCCGCCGGTCGTCGCGCACGCGATGCGCGGGGCGCTGCCGAAGGACGGCATCATGATCGTGGATGCCGGCAACGCGGGAAAGCACATGCGCGTCTTCATGGACACGCACCAGCCCGACACCTTCATGTACATCAATGACTGGGGGTCGGTGGGCGCGGGGCTCCCCATCGCGATGGGCGCGAAGCTCGCGCGGCCGCAGCAGCCGGTGATGGCCGCGGTCGGCGACATGGGCATGATGTGCAACATCGGCGAGCTCGAGACCGCGGTACGCGAGCGCATCCCGGTGGTGTGCGTGGTCTACAACGATCGCGGGCTCGGCAACGAGCGCGCGTTCCAGAAGGAGCTCTACGGCGGGCGGCTCTTCGGCGTCGACTACGGCGACGTCGACTTCGCCGCGCTGGCGCGCGTCTTCGGCGCGCACGGTGAACGCGTTGCGGATCCATCGGGCCTGGCGCCCGCGATGAAGCGCGCGCTGGACAGCAATTTGCCGGCGGTAGTGGACGTCGTGATCGACCAGAACACGCTGGCGCCGGTCGTCTATAAGAAATGAAGATCGAGTGGGACGCGCCCATCACGATGGACGATGGGCTCGTGCTGCGGGCGGATGTGTTCCGGCCGGCCGACGAGCGCCGCCACCCCGTGATCCTGAGCTACGGGCCTTACGCCAAGGGGCTCGCGTTCCAGCAGGGCTACAAGTCGGCGTGGGATCGCCTGGTGAAGGCGGCCCCCGAAGTGCTCGCCGGCTCGAGCAACCGATACCAGTGCTGGGAGCTCGTCGATCCGGAGAGGTGGGTGCCGGATGGCTATGCCTGCGTGCGCGTCGATTCGCGCGGCGCGGGACGTTCACCCGGCATGATCGACATCTGGTCGACGCGCGAGGCGCGCGACCTCTACCACTGCATCGAATGGGCGGCTGCGCAGCCTTGGTCCAATGGAAGAGTCGGCCTGAACGGGATCTCGTACTACGCCACCAACCAGTGGCAGGTCGGCGCGCTGCGGCCGCCGCATCTCGCGGCGCTCTGCATCTGGGAAGGCTTCTCGGACTACTACCGCGAGCTCGTGCGCCACGGCGGCATCCTGAGCGGCTTCATGCAGAGCTGGTACGCGCGCCAGGTGCTCGGCGTGCAGCACGGTGTCGGCGAGCGCGGCCCGCGCAGCGCCGTGACCGGCGAGCCGGTCGCCGGGCCGGAGACGCTGCCGCCACAGGTGCTCGCGAAGAACGCGACCGATCCGGCGGGCGAAGCGCTGCGCCGGCCGCTCATCGACGATTACTACCGCGCCCGCATGGTCGACTTCGCGCGCATCGCGGCGCCTTTGCTCTCCGCCGCCAACTGGGGCGGGCAGGGGTTGCATCCGCGCGGCAACTACGAGGGCTTCCTCGCCGCCGGCTCGACGCAGAAGTGGCTCGAAGTGCACGGCGACACGCACTTCACGCATTTCTACAGCGAGTACGGCATCGGGCTGCAGAAGCGCTTCCTCGGCAGGTTCCTGCAGGACCGCGACACGGGGTGGGACCGGCAGCCGCGCGTTTCGCTCAACATCCGCCGGCCCGGCGAGCGCTTCACGCTGCGCGCGGAGAACGAATGGCCGCTCGCGCGCACGCGCTGGACGAAGATGTATCTGCACCTGGACGGCGCCCTGAAATCGGTGACAGTCACCAATTCGGCGACGCTCACATACGACGCGATGGGCGACGGCCTCACGTTCTCGACGGCGGTGCTCGACGAGGAGCTGGAGATCACCGGTCCCGTGTCGGCGAAGCTCTGGGTCTCGTCGGAGACAACCGACGCCGATGTCTTTCTCGCCTTGCGCGTCTACGATCCGGCGGGCAAGGAGGTCACATTCATCGGCTCGAACGATCCGCGCACGCCGATCGGCCTCGGCTGGCTGCGCGCGTCGCAACGCAAGCTCGATCCAGAGCGCACGCTGCCCTGCAGGCCGTGGCATGCCCACGATGAAGTTCAAAAATTAACTCCTGGAAGAGCAGTGGAGCTCGACGTGGAGATCTGGCCGACGTGCATCGTCGTGCCGCCTGGCTATCGCGTTGCGCTCACGCTGCGCGGCAAGGACTACGAGTACGACGGCATGGATTCCGGGGTGGCGAACGCGCCGTATCCGATGAAGGGCGTCGGGCCCTTTACGCATACCGACCCGCGCGATCGGCCGCGCGAAGTGTTCGGCCGCCGCGTGACGTTGCACTTTGACCGCAAACCGTATCTGCTACTGCCGGTCATTCCGCGAACGTAGGAGGAAACGATGCGCGCCGTTCTCATCTTGCTGCTCGCTACCGTTGCCGCGGCGGCGAGTGCACAGGAGTACCCCGCGAAGGTGGTTACCGTCATCGTGCCGTTTCCGGCCGGCGGGCCGACCGACCAGGTGGCGCGCGTGCTCGCGGCGAAGTTTACCGAGAAGCTCGGCCAGCCCTTCGTAGTCGAGAACGTGAGCGGCGGCAACACGATCATCGCCACGGGGCGCCTCGCGCGCGCCACGCCCGACGGCCATACGCTGCTCGTGCACAACCTGCAAATCTCGGCGAACGTAGGGCTCTACGCGGGCAAATTGCCCTACGACACCGAGCGCGACATCGTGCCGGTGGGCTTCATCAACCACAACCCGCTGGTGCTGGTCGGGCGCAAGGCGCTCGCGCCGAACACGCTGCCGGAGCTGATCGCCTACATGCGCAAGAGCTCGCTCAACTTCGCGCACCCGGGCGTCGGCACCACCGGCTACATCACCACCGCGCTGTTCCTGCAGGCGACGAAGCTCGACGCGCTGCTCGTGCCTTACCGCGGCGCGGCGCCCGCGCTGCAGGACATGGTCGGCAACCACGTCGATCTCTTCTTCACCACGCCGCAGTCGGTGCTGCAGCTCATTGCCGCGGGCCAGCTCAAGGCCTACTGCATCACGGCCAAGGAACCCTATGCGCAATTTCCTGGCGTCGCGAGCCTGGTGGACGAATACGGGCCGAAACTCGAGATCCACTACTGGCACGCGCTTTTCGCGCCCGCGGCGACGCCACAGGTCGCGATCGAGAACCTGAACGCCGCGCTGCAGGCCGTGCTCGACGATCCGGCGATCGTCAAGAGCTGGGCGTCGAGCGGCGTGCTGCCGTATGCGAAGGACCAGCGCTCGCCGCAGGCGGCGCGGGCGTTGTTCAAGAGCGAGATCGCGCGCTGGGGCGAGGTGGTGCGCGAGAACCGGATCCAGCCGGTCGACTAGCCGGGCTCGCTGGATTCGGAACTAAGTACGTAATTGAATTACGTACTTAGTACGGAATTCGGGTCAGCGGTCGAAGAGCGCGTAGAGGATCGGCGTCCCCAGCACCGCGGCGATGAGCGCCGCCGCGATATTCGGCGAGACGAGCGACGCGATGATCAGCGGCACGCCGACAAAGATGGCGCCGAAGAGCCATGGTATCGGCGGGCACTGCTCGAGCGCCGAGCGCAGCCCGAGAAGCGAGATCGCGGCCTTGCCGTGCGCTGGCGCCGGCCGGCCGGCAAGCTGCGCCATCGCGCGCAACTCGAGCCAGGAGAAGAACACGAACAGGAACACCGTCAGGCTCGCGCCGAGGATGAACGGCGCCATCAGCATGGCGACGAACATCAGCAGCAGGTTCTTCGTGCCGAAGAACACGATGGTGGTCGCGGTCGTGATGATGCCGAAGGCGACGAACACGAGCACCGCCGGCAGCACCAGCAGGCTGCGTTCATCGACGTACCGGCGGAACGCGGCGCCCTCGCGATAGCGGCGCAGCAGGTTCGGCGCTTCGGTGAAGATGTCCATGCGGACAGCATACGGAACGCCCGCACGCGACCCTGAGGCACTATTTCAAAGCCGCCGCCTTGGCGCGGTGCACCATTGGCTCAGAGCCAACACTTAATTCCTCGGCCGCGGCGGCCAATCGCTGATGAAGCCGTCGCGATTGGGCATCTTCACCTGCGGCAGCGACTGGGCATTCATCACGGCGTCCTCGGGGACGATGCCGTTCAGGAAGAGCACGTATGCGCTCACCGCGTACACCTCGTCGTCGCTGAGCGAGAGCGGGTTGTTGAGCGGCATCGCGCGGCGCACGTAATCGAAGAGCGTCGTCGAGTAGGGCCAGTAGCTCCCCACGGTGCGCAGCGGCGCCTTGGTC
>DASQIG010000565.1:0-3316 GCA_035631735.1 Burkholderiales bacterium
GTTCACGCGCCGGTCCTTGAAGTCCAGGTTCATCAGCTTGAGGCACCCCAGCACCTGGCTCGCGAACGCCTCGTTGATCTCGATGATGTCCATCTCGGCGAGCTTCAGCCCGGCACGCTCCAGCGCGCGCGGGATCGCGTATGCGGGCCCGACGCCCATGATGCGCGGCTCGACGCCCGCGCTCGCGGCGGCGCGGATGCGAGCGAGCGGCTTCTTGCCCTTGCGCTCGCCCCACTTCCGGCTGCCCAGCACCAGCGCCGCGGCGCCGTCGTTCACGCCTGAGGCATTGCCCGCCGTGACCACGCCGCCTTCGAACAGTGGCCTCAGCTTTGCCAGCGCCTCCATCGTGCTGTCGCGGCGCGGATGTTCGTCCGCTTCCACTTTCTCGGCGGGCGCGTCCTTTTTCTTCGGCGGCAGCGCCACCGGCATGATTTCTCCGCGGTAAAACCCTTCGCGCTCTGCGGTCGCGTATTTCTGCTGCGAGGCAAGCGCGAACTCGTCGGACTGCTCGCGCGTGATGCCGAAGTCCTTCGCCACGTTGTCGCCCGTCTCGGGCATCGAGTGGTTGCCGTACTGCTTGATGAATTTAGAGTTCGGGAAGCGCGTGCCGATGGTCGAGTCGTACAGCTTCACGTCGCGGCCGTAGGGGGTGTCCGACTTGCTCATCACGTACGGCGCGCGGCTCATGCTCTCGACGCCGCCGGCGATGTAAAGGTCGCCTTCGCCGCAGCTGATCGCGCGCGAGGCGTCGACCACGGCCTGCAGGCCGCTTGCGCACAGGCGATTGACCGTGCAGCCCGGCGTAGTGGGCGGTAGCCCGGCGAGCAGCGCGGCGAAGCGCGCGACGTTGCGGTTGTCTTCGCCCGCCTGGTTGACGCAGCCGAGCACGACGTCGCTGATCTCCGCCGGATCGAGCTTGTTGCGCGCCACCACTTCCTTGATGACATCGCCGGCGAGGTCGTCCGGGCGCAGGCCGGCGAGCTTGCCGGCGTGGCGGCCGATGGGACTGCGCAAGCCGTCGAAGATGTAGGCGTCGAGCATTTTCAGTTCTCCGGTGTGAGCAGCGATGCACCGAGCTCTGCGCGCCGGCGCAGCCACGGGCTCGGCCGGTAGCGCGGCTCCTGGTAGAGCTCGTGCATCGCTTGCAGGATGGCGAGGATTCGCTTGGGCCCGAGCGCGTCGCCCATCGCGAGCGGCCCTTTCGGATAGCCCAGGCCGAGCATCACCGCGCGGTCGAGGTCCTCGGGCGCGGCGATGCGCATCTGCACGATGTCGCAGCCGACGTTGACGATGTGCGCCACCACGCGCTGCGCGACGAAGCCCGGCGAGTCGCTGATCACCGAGACCGGCACGCCATCGGATGCGAGCAAAGCATGCGCGGCGTCCCTGGTTTCCTTTCTGGTTACCGGAGTCACCATCAGCGTGCGCCGCTTGGTGAAGCCGAACAACGGATCCACCGCCACCGTGCGCGCCGGATCCAGGCCCTGCTCGAGCGCAGCGGCGCTCGCATCCAGCCCGAGCGGCGCGACGAAGCAGACGGCCTCTGGCGTGGGCTTGAGCTCGACCTTGGCGCCGAGATCCATGAGCAATTCCTTGAGCTCAGGCACCGCCCAGAGGGCCGCGGGCCTGGTCTTCGGCGCCGGCGGCTCGGGCGGCATCTGCAGGTCGGGCTCGTAGCGATACCAGCCGCGCCCGGTCTTGCGCCCGTGCAGGCCGGCCGCGACGCGCGGCTCGGCGATGAAGGAAGGCTGGTACTTCGGCTCCTCGAAATACTGCACGTACATCGATTTCATCACCGCGTGCGAGACGTCGAGGCCGACGAGATCCATGAGGCCGAAGGGCCCGAGGCGAAAGCCCGCCGCATCGACCAGGATGCGGTCGATGGTGGCGAAGTCGGCAATGCCTTCGGCGTAGATGCGCAGCGCCTCGGGCACGAACGCGCGCCCGGCGTGATTGACGACGAAGCCCGGCGTGTCCTTGCAGCGGATCGGCGTGTGGCCGTAGCGCTTGGCGAGGGCGGCGAGCGCGTCCGTCACCCACGGCTCGGTAAGCACGCCGTCGACCACTTCGACGATCTTCATGACCGGCACCGGATTGAAGAAGTGGTAGCCCGCCACGCGCCCGGGCTGCTTGCAGACTGCGGCCATGGCAGTGACCGAGAGCGACGACGTATTGCTCGCGAGGATGCACTCGCCGCTGACGATCGCTTCCAGCTCGGAAAACAGCGTGCGCTTGGCGACGAGATCCTCGACGATCGCTTCGATCACCACATGGCAGGACGCGAATGCCGCGAGCCCGGGTACCACTTCGATGCGGCGCGCGATCGTGTCGGGATCGTCGATGCGTCCCTTTTCGGCGAGCCGCGCGAGCGCCTGCGCGATCGAATCGAGCCCGCGCTGCGCAGCACCGGGCTGCGCGTCGTAGAGCAGCGTCCTTACGCCGCACTGCGCGAGTACCTGCGCGATGCCCCGGCCCATGGTGCCGGCGCCGGCGACACCGGCGGTGAGATCGCTGCGGGAGACATCAAGCATGGAGGCGGGGCCGTTATTCTAGCCGCGGCTGCTCGCTATAATCGCCGCCGGAGGAGGAGGATGCGCGCAATCGCTACATTCGCGGGCATCGTGCTCGCCGCCGCAGCAGCGACGGCGGCGGCGCAGCCGTTTCCGGCGAAGCCCATCACCCTCGTCTGCCCGTGGCCGCCCGGCGGCACCACCGACACGCACCTGCGCAAGTTCGCGGAGGTGGCGAGCAAGTATCTCGGGCAGCCGGTGGTGGTCGAGAACAAGCCCGGCGGTAGCGGGATGGTCGGGCCGGCGCACATGGCGCGGCTCGCCAGGCCCGACGGCTATACCGTGTCGCAGCTGCCGATCACCGCGTTTCGCCTGCCGCACCAGCGCGCGGTCGATTGGGACGCGCTCAACGACTTCACCTACATCATCGGCATCACCGGCTACACGTTCGGCATCGTGGTGCGCGCCGATTCGCCGCTGAAGAGCCTGCGCGAGCTGGTCGACTACGCGCGCGCCAACCCGGGGCAGCTCGCCTACGCCACGCCGGGCACCGGCACCTCGCCGCATCTGTTGATGGAGGAGCTCGCGCTCAAGGCGGGCGTCAAGGTCCTGCAGGTGCCGTACAAGGGTTTTGCCGAGGGTGCGCAGGGGCTGCTCGGCGGGCACGTGATGGCGCTGTCGGACTCCACCGGCTGGGGCCGCTTCGTCGACGCCGGGCAGATGCGGCTTCTCGTCACCTTCGGCGAGAAGCGCAGCAAGTGGAACGCGCCGACGGCGCGCGAGCTCGGCTACGACATCGTGTCTTA
>DASQIG010000566.1:0-1755 GCA_035631735.1 Burkholderiales bacterium
GGGCGCTTATGCAGCGCGAGCGTGCATTCCTCGACCTCGCGCGTCTGCTCGGCCGCATGGATGTGGATCGGCGTGTCGGCGTCGAGCGCACTCACCAGCTCTTTCAGCGACTGCGGATCCACCGCTCGCAGCGAGTGCGGCGCCACGCCGGCGTTGATGTCTGCGCTGCGCCGAACGCGCGCCACGATGTCGAGCACGGAGCGAACGTCGCTCGCGAAGCGCCGCTGGCGCGGCGCAAGCGGCTTGGCGCCGAAGCCGGACCAGCGGTAGAGCGAGGGCAGGAGCGTGATGGCGATGCCCGTCTCGCCTGCTGCGGCAAGGTGCCGATCGAGCATCTCGGCCGGGTGGTGCACATAATGGAACTCGGCCAGCGCGGTGTAGCCGTGCTTGAGCATCTCGATATAGAGCTGCGCCGCGATGGCGTGCGCCTGCTCGGGCGTGAGCCGCTCCATGAACTGGTACATGAGCTCGCGCCAGGACCAGAAATCGTCGTGTGCCGCGGCGCGCACGTCGGTAAGGCCCGCCATCGCGCGCTGGAAGGCGTGCGAATGCAGGTTCGCCATGCCGGGCAGCACCGGGCCATGCAGGCGCTCCGCGCCTTTCGCCGCGCCGCCGGCCTCGACGGCGGTGATGGCGCCGCCGTCCACCGTGATGCGCACGTCGCGCGCCCAGCCGGCCGGCAGCAACGCCTCGCGCGCGTAATACGTATTCACGTCGCTATCATAGCCAGATGCATGACGCCGTCTGGTTGAACGCCCGGCTCGCCACCATGGCGGGGCCCGTGGTACGCGACGGCGCGCTCGCCGCCAGCGCCGGGCGCATCTCCTGGGTCGGCGAGCGGCGCGACTGGAAGGGCGATGCGCGTATGGAGCACGATGCGCGCGGCGCGTGGATCCTGCCGGGCTTCGTCGATTGCCACACGCACCTCGTCTATGCGGGCAGCCGGGCGCACGAATTCGAGCTGCGCCTGAAAGGCGCGAGCTACGAGGAGATCGCCAAGGCGGGCGGCGGAATACTCTCCACCGTTCGCGCGACGCGCGCCGCTTCGCAGAATGAATTGCTGGCTCTCGCCCAGCGGCGCCTGCGCGCCTGGCTTGCCGAAGGCGCGGCGGTGCTCGAGGTGAAGTCAGGCTATGGTCTTGATCGCGACACCGAGCTCAAGATGCTGCGCGCAGCACGCCGGCTCGAAAGCGTGACGGTGAAGACGACGTTCCTCGGCGCCCATGCGCTGCCGGAGGAATACAAGGGGCGCGCGGACGCCTACATCGACTTCGTCTGCGCCGAGGTGCTGCCGGCCGCGGCTGCCGAGAAGCTCGTCGATGCGGTAGACGCGTTCTGCGAGCGCATCGCCTTCAGCCGCCACCAGACCGCGCGTGTGTTCGACACGGCGAAGCGGCTCGGGCTGCCGGTGAAGCTGCACGCCGATCAGCTTTCAGACCTGGGCGGCGCCGCGCTTGCGGCAAAGCATGGCGCGCTGTCCGCAGATCACTTGGAGTACACGAGCGATCCGGGCATCGAAGCGCTCGCGCGCTCAGGCAGCGTCGCCGTGCTGCTGCCCGGCGCGTTCTATTTCCTGCGCGAGACGCGCCTGCCGCCGATCGCCGCCCTGCGCCGCAACCACGTGCCGATCGCGCTCGCCACCGATCACAATCCCGGCTCGTCGCCGCTTTCCTCGCCGCTCCTGGCGATGAACCTGGCGTGCACGCTCTTTCGCTTCACGCCCGAGGAAGCGCTCGCGGGGTTCACCGTGAACGC
>DASQIG010000567.1:0-1818 GCA_035631735.1 Burkholderiales bacterium
CGCGGGGCTGCCGGCGAGCGAGATCGGCTACGTGAGCGCCCACGGCACCGCCACCGACAGAGGCGATGTGTCGGAGGCGCGCGCCACGCGCGAGGTGCTCGGCGCGCGCGTGCCGGTGAGCGCGGCGAAGAGCTACATCGGCCACACGCTCGGCGCCTGCGGCGCGATCGAGGCCTGGTGGACGATCGAGATGATGCGCAGCCGGTGGTTCGCGCCGACGCTCAACCTGGAGGCGCCGGACCCGGAATGCGACGGGCTCGACCACATCACCGGCGCGGGGCGAACCCTGGACATCGAGTACGCGCTGAAGAACAATTTTGCGTTCGGCGGAATCAACACGTCGCTCGTTTTCCGCAGGCTGTGACCAACCCAAGGGAGATGACCATGCTGCGCAACATCCTGCTGCTATGCCTGATCGCCGTGCTCCTCGCCGCGTGCGGCGGCCGCCGCCGCGCCGAGCGCACGATGTCCTCCTGCAGCGTGCCGACCGTGGGCGCCTGTAAGCCCTGCCGCATCGCCTGCCCGGCGGGCCAGACGCCGAAGTGCGTCGCGGGCCAGGGCGACGAGACGACCTGCAACCAGCCGTCGTCCTGCACATGCAGCTAACAAAAACCGCAATTCCGTACTTAGTACGAAACACTTATTACGTACTAAGTACGGAATTCCTAGCGGCTTGTACGTGCAGCTAGCGGCCGTCCTCGGCGTTGAGCGTCGCCTGGGCGCGCGCCTCGGCGGATTTGCCGCTCCATTCCGGCCAGTAGACGGCGCGCTTCTGCGCGATGTCGGCGCCGTTCGCCGCCGCCCAGGCCTGCGATTCCGGCGAGTTGACGACGTACTGCGTGCCCGAGTCCCAGCCGGCGAACTCGGAACCGGCGAGCTCCGCGCCGCGCACCGGCTTGAGCGAGAAGCGCGCTTTCCACATGCCCATGCGCGGCGTCACCAGCGCGTAGTAGGTCTTGCCCGCCGTCACGTTCGCCTGCATGAAATCCGCCGCCTCGCTCACCACCATGAAGGTGTGCTGGCCGGGCGGCACGTGATAGCCAATCTTGGTGCCGTTGTTGACGAGGCCGACGAACCTGGTGTCCTTGCCACTGACGTCGAACACCGACGCGCTGACCGCGCTGCCGACGAAGGTCGAGCGCATGAAGACCACCAGTGCCTGGTCGGGCTTCGCCGCCGGGGCCTGCTCGGACTTCTGCATCGTGCCCGGACCGGCGCAGCCGGCAGCCGCCAGCGCCACCACCACCAATAGGAATGCACGTGTCATGAGGGTCTCCTCCCGAGAAAGCGCCATCGTACCGCCGCTTTTCATCCCGGAGACGCGCATCGGCTTCCGCTTCCTCGGCAGCCAGACGTGGGAGACGCGCGTCATCCGCGTGGCGCTCGCCGACCTCGAGCGCCTGATTCCGGGACGCAAGCCGCGCGAGCCGGTCGTGCTGGATGCGGGCTGCGGCCAGGGCAAGTCGTTCCGCCCGCTCTACGATCATCTCGCGCCGCAGCGGATCATCGCCATCGATTACGCGCCGCAGTGTGTCGAACTCGCGAAGGGTGAGGCAGAGCGGCAGGGACTGGCGGTGGACGTGCGCCGCGGCGACCTGGCGGCGCTCGAGCTCGGCGACGAGACGGTGGACGTCGTCTTCTGCCACCAGACCTTCCATCACCTCACGCGGCAGGAGCAGGCGCTCGCCGAGTTCTATCGCGTGCTGAAGCGCGGCGGCCTGCTGCTGTTCGCCGAGTCGACGCGCGCCTATATCGAGTCGTGGATCATCCGGCTGCTCTTCCGCCACCCGATGGACGTGCAGCGCAGCGCCGCCGAAT
>DASQIG010000568.1:0-2657 GCA_035631735.1 Burkholderiales bacterium
AGGACGAGCAGGCGCAGCTGCGATCGGCCGCCTTGCAGACCGCGAGCAGCATCCTCGTGGCGCGCCAGCGCGAGGAGCAGCGCCGCGAGGCGTACCTCGCCGAAGCGCAACGGCTCAGCCGGACGGGCAGCTTCGGCTGGAAGGTGGCCGCCGGTGAGATCGTCTGGTCGGAGGAAACCTTTCGCATCTTCCAATACGACCGCGGCACCGAACCGACCGTGGAGCGCGTGCTCGCGCGGGTCCATCCGGAGGACGCTGCCGTCGTGAGCGAGACCATCGCGCGGGCGTCGCGGGATGCAAGCGATTTCGAGCATGCCTATCGCCTGGTGATGCCCGACGGGCTCGTCAAGCACGTTCATGTCGTCGCGCGCGGCTCGCGCGATGCCCAGGGCGGGGTCGAGTTCGTCGGGGCGGTGATGGACGTCACGGAGCAGCAGCGCGCGAGGGCCGTGCTCGCCGGGGAGAAGCGGCTGCTCGAGATGGTCGCCAGGGGCGATTCTCTGGCGACGATCCTCGACGCCCTGTGCCGGCTGGTCGAGGAACTGGCGAGCGGTTCGCTTTCCTCGATCCTGCTGCTCGACCCGAACGCCAGGCGCCTGCGCCACGGCGCAGGTCCAAGCTTGCCCATCGCCTATACCAAGGCCATCGACGGCGTCGCCATCGGCCCGTCCGTAGGCTCGTGCGGAACTGCCGCTTACCGCGGAGAGCCGGTGATCGTGCGCGACATCGCTAACGATCCGCTGTGGGCCGATTTCCGCGAGCTCGCCCTGGCGCACGGGCTGCGAGCCTGCTGGTCCACGCCAGTCCGCTCCTCGCAGGGCAAGGTGCTCGGGACCTTCGCGATCTACTATCGCGAGCCGCGCAACCCCGGCGCGCACGAGCACAATCTGGTCGAGCAGATCACCCACATCGCGAGCATCGCCATCGAGCGCAAGCAGGCCGAGGAGGCGCTGCGGCGAAGCGAGCAGCGGCTGCGCCAGGCTGAGAAGATGGAGGCGATCGGCAGGCTCGCCGGCGGTATCGCGCACGACTTCAACAACATCCTGGGCGGCATCCTCGGCTACGGCGAGCTGGCGCAGGGCCACCTGGGCGAAGACAGCGTGGTGCGCCGCTATGTCGACCAGATGATGCTGGCCGGCGCGCGCGGCAAGGGGCTCGTCGAGCGCATCCTCGCCTTCAGCCGCAGCGGCCCCGGCGAGCGCGTGCCGGTGCACGTGCAGTCGGCGGTCGAGGAGGCGCTCGAGATCGTCACCGCGTCGCTCACCGCCGGCATACGGCTCGAGCAGCGGCTCGATGCCGGGGATGCTGCAGTGGTCGGCGACGCAACCCGGCTCCACCAGGTGGCGATGAATCTCTGCACCAATGCGCTCCAGGCGATGGAGCACGGCGGCGTGCTTACGGTGGCGCTCGGTCGCGTCGCGGTGATGGAGCGCCGCGCGCTCTCGCACGGCACGCTCGCCCCGGGTCCGCATGTGCGGCTCGCGGTCAGCGACACCGGCTGCGGCATCCCGCCCGCGGTGCTCGAACGCATGTTCGACGCGTTCTTCACCACCAAGGGGGTCGGCGAAGGCACGGGGCTGGGTCTCTCGCTCGTGCACGGCATCGTCGCCGACCTGGGCGGGGCGATCGACGTGGCGACGCAGCCCGGCGCCGGCACCACTTTCACCGTATGGCTGCCTGCGGCGGGCGAGACGGCCAGGATCCTCGCCGAGCCCGCGGTCGAGCTGCCGCGCGGCAACGGCGAGGTGGTGATGATCGTCGACGACCAGAGCTCGCTCGTCGCGCTCGCCGAGGAAACGCTCGCTGCGCTCGGCTACGAGCCCGCGGGATTCCGCTCGAGCGTCGCCGCGCTGCAGGCGTTCCGCGCCGCGCCGCAGCGCTTCGACCTGGTGCTCACCGACGAGACCATGCCGGACATGAGCGGCGTCGATCTCGCGCGCGAGATGCGGCGCGTGCGGCCCGAGCTGCCGGTCTTGCTGATGAGCGGCTACAGCGGCGCGCAGCTCGACGACCGCGCGCGGGCCACCGGCGTGGCCGAGGTGCTGAGGAAGCCGCTCGTGCGCCGCGACATCGCCGAAGCGCTGGCGCGCACGCTGCGCTCGTCGGGAGCCTCTCGCTCGTAGTCGTTCTGGCTGGCAAGGACCTGCCCGCACGAGACGTGAGAAGGTCCCCCGGGGACTGCTACTTCACATCGAGGCCTTCAGGGCTCCAGGGACCCCACAGATTCGGATCGGGATCGGATGCGTCTTGTACATCACTGGCTCCTCCGTTTCACGCTGCGATTGGCGGGTTACAGCTGTGATCCGCGTCCGAACCATTCGCTAACACGCGGCGCTCACTATGCTCGGATGAAGCGATTCCTTGTCCTACTTATGTTGTCTGCCCTCGCGAGCTGCGGTAGCCGCGAACGGCCGCCGCAATTCCGCCTCTACGGTCCGGCGAGCGGCCGCGACAGCAACGCGTGGTCGAATCCGCCGTTCAACGGCGACAAAACCGCCTGGCGCCTGCACGAGAAGGAGCGCGCGCAGCGCGAAGGCGAATATGGAGAACGCTGAATGAAACCCACACTGATCGTACTCTTTGCGCTCTGCGCCGCGACGAGCATCGCGCGGGCCGAGGACGTCGTCGTACTGCCCGCCGCTACGGTCGAGCAGCCC
>DASQIG010000569.1:0-3445 GCA_035631735.1 Burkholderiales bacterium
CTTCCGCTCGGTGCGCGCGAGCGCGTATTCCTCGTGGGTCTGCGGGTGCAGGAACACCGGGAAATCCTTGCCCACGGGCTTGAACCCGAGGCGCTCCATTTCCTCCGGCGTCGCGCCGGCCACAACGTAGTCGCGATCCTTTACCGGCAGCCCGAGCAGCTCGTCGCGCACCGCGCCGCCGACGGCGTAGACCTTCACCCTATTTCACTCGTACAGATCGAGCCCGGGTATCGATTCCGGCTCGCGCTCCGCCGCTTCGATCCATTCGCGCATCGCCGGCAGCGCGAGCATCGCGTCCATGTAGCGGCGGTTCGGCCCTTCTACCGCGTACGTGCGAAAGCGCAGCACCACGGGCGCGTACATCGCATCGGCGGCGGTGAACTCGCCGAAGAGGAACGGACCCTTCGCCTCGGCCCAGATCGCCGTGATGCGCGCGATGTCGGCGAGCACCTCGGGCGTTCGGCCTTTGCCCGGGTAGCGCTTTCTTACGTTCATGCTCATGTGCTCGCGCAGGCTTGCGAACCCGGCGTGCATCTCCGCGGCAATCGCGCGCGCCCTGGCGCGCTCGGCAGGCGCACGCGGCCAGAGGCGCGGCTGGCGCTCGGCGAGATATTCGAGGATCGCGAGCGAGTCCCACACCACCGTGGGTCCGTCGTGCAGCACTGGAACCTTGCCCGCGGGCGAGTAGCGCAGGATCTTGGGCTTGGAGTCGGACGCATACAGGTGGATGCGCTTCTCGTCGAACGGCACGCCGTGCACTTTCATCGCGAGCCACGGCCGCAGCGACCACGACGAATAGTTCTTGTTACCGATGATGAGTAGCATAGGGCTCGTCACCGGCGACGAATTCGGTCTCGCGCCGGGCGGCATCCATCCACTCGCGCACCGCGCGCAGCCCGAGCACCGCGTCGCAGTACGCTTGCGCCGCCGGCGGCAGCGTGACCGCGTACGTCTGGAAGCGCGTGACGACCGGCGCGTAATAGGCGTCGGCGATGCCAAAGCGACCGAAGAGCAACGCACCGCCCGCGCCATGCTGGCTGCGGCACGACGTCCAAATCTGCACCACGCGCTCGATCTCGCGCCGCGACTCGGGCGTCAGGCCCTTGCCGGGATGGCGGCTGCGGATGTTCATCGGCATCGCGCTGCGCAGCGCCTGGAAGCCGGAGTGCATCTCGGCGCAGATCGAGCGCGCCACGCGACGCGCGCGGGCGTCAGCGGGCCACAGCTGCTTCTCGGGATAGCGCTCGGCGACGCTCTCGGCGATCGCGAGCGAGTCCCACACCGGCTCGCCGTCGATGACCAGGACAGGAACCCTGCCGGTGGGAGAGTAGCGCTCGACGCCCTTGGGGCGACCGCTGTCGTCGAACTTGAGCTGCACTTCCTCGAAGCCGATGCCCGCCTCGCGCAACAGCACCCACGGGCGCATCGACCAGGACGAGTAATTCTTGTTGCCGATGACGAGCTGCATGCGGGCCAGTTTACTATCGGCCGATGCTGAACGCCGCACGCATCATGCAGCGCTGCGACCAGCTCGCCCGGCATAGCGAGTCGGCCAGCGGCCTGACGCGCGTCTTTCTCTCGCCGGAGCATCGCGCGGCAAGCGACCTGGTGCTCGGCTGGATGCGCGAAGCGGGCATGCGTGCCGGGCGCGACGCCATCGGCAACACGGTGGGCCGCTACGAGGGCATGCGCGCGGGGCTGCCTTGCCTCATGCTCGGGTCGCACCTCGATACGGTGCGCGACGCCGGGCGCTACGACGGCATGCTCGGCGTGGTGACCGCGATCGAATGCGTCGCCGCGCTGGCGGAAAAGCGGCAGCGCCTGCCGTTTGCCATCGAGGTGGTCGGCTTCGGCGACGAGGAAGGCGTGCGCTTCGGCACGACGATGCTCGGCAGCCGCGCCATCTCCGGCCCGCTGGATCCGGCGGTGCTCGACGCACGCGATGGAACCGGGGTGTCGGTTAAGGAAGCGCTGCGCCAATTCGGACTCGATCCGGCGCCTGTTCCGACCCTCGGGCGCAAGAAGGGCGATGTGCTCGCGTACGTCGAGCTGCACATCGAGCAAGGGCCGGTGCTCGAGGCCGAGGGCCTGCCGGTCGGCGTGGTCATCGCCATCAACGGTTTTTCACGCCTGCGCGCCAAGGTTCGTGGCACGGCCGGACACGCCGGCACGGTGCCGATGCACCTGCGGCGCGACGCGCTTGCCGCCGCGGCCGAATGCGTGCTGGCCGTCGAGCGAATTGCGCGCAGCGATGCCGAGCTCGTCGGCACCGTCGGGCGCATCGAGGCCAAGCCGGGCGCGATCAATGTGATTCCCGGCGAGGTGGATTTCACCGTCGACATGCGCGCGCCGCGCGACGAGCTGCGCCAGCGCGCCGTTGCGAGCGCCAGGGCGGAGGTGGCGGCGATCGCGGCGCGTCGCTCGGTGGCCTGCGAAGTCGACCTGATTCAGGAGCTCGGCGTCACGCAGTGCGCGCCGTGGCTCATGGCGCAGCTCGAGCGCGCCGTGGCCGCCGGAGGCGTGCGCGTCAGGAAACTGCCCTCCGGCGCCGGGCACGACGGCCAGGCGATGAGCGTGCTCACGGAGGTCGCCATGCTGTTCGTGCGCTGCCGAGGCGGCATCAGCCACAACCCGGCCGAATCGATCGCCGAAGCGGACGCCGGCGTCGGCGCGCGCACGCTCCTTCGCTTCATCGAGAACTTTGAGCTACGCCGCTAGCGTCGTCGGCCGCTACGCGCAGCAGGCGGCCGCAAGCGGCGAAGGCGAAGTTCGCGCCGCGTTCCGGCGCAGCTTCTACCTGTGGTTTCCGGGTAACCGCTACGCGTGCGTAGGCGACACTTCACTCGGCTGCGGACCGCTGAACGCGCTCGTTCCGGATTTCCGCATGCCGTCGCTCGGCGAACGCGTCGCGCTCGACGCCGCCGGCGCTCGGCTATGGGCGCCCGCGCCGCTTTCGCATGACGCGGCACCCAACCTGCGTGCGCTGCAAGGCGCGGCGCGCGGCCGCGTGCCGCGCGAAGGCCTCGGATGCCTGGTCGTCGATGCGCACAACTCGCTCAGCGGGCACGCGCAGCCGGCGCTGGACGCAATCGAGCGCTGGCTCGAGCCTCGGCTTGCGCGCACCAGCGCGATCAGCGGCGCCCATCTCGCCGCCGCCGCGGCGGGCGAAGGACACGAAGCGCTGCACGCCTGTCTGCAAGCGCTTTTCAGCGCCGACGCCGACTGGCCGCGCGTGCTCGCAGAACTGACCAACGTCGGGCACACCTCAGGGTGGGATAGCCTCGCGGGCCTGGTGGCCGTCGCGAAGCTCAGCTGACTATGGACGCCGCGAGCATCGCGGCGTGCGCGTTCGACGGCGCGACGTGCACACCGGCGGCGCGCAGCGCGGAGACCTGCAGCGACCAACGCTGCGGATCCTGCTCGGTGCCGGTGACCGACGCGATGG
>DASQIG010000570.1:0-5616 GCA_035631735.1 Burkholderiales bacterium
GGCGGCCGCGGCGTGCGCCTCAAAGCGCCGGCGAACTCGCGCGGGAAGCGCTAGCGGTGCTCGCTGGCCTCCTGACCTGCGTAGCGCTGCTGCTCGCCGCGAGCGTCGCCGGCGTCGGGCTGGCATCGCGGCGCGAGGCGACGCCGACGATTTACGGCGTGGCGCTGGCTGCGACCATGGCGGCGCTAGCGCTGGCGCTCGGCGCGCTGCTCGCGCGCGAACCGGTAGCGAGGACGCTGGCGCTGCCGATCGGGCTGCCGTGGCTCGGCGCTCACTTCAGGCTGGATGCCTTGAGCGCCTTCTTCCTCGTCGTGGCGAACCTCGGCGGGGCCGTGGCGAGCCTCTACGGCCTGGGCTACGGCCGGCACGAGGAAGCGCCGGCGCGCGTGCTGCCTTTCTTCCCGGCGTTCCTTGCCGCGATGAACCTGGTGCTCGTCGCCGACGACGCCTTCACGTTCCTCTTCTCCTGGGAATTCATGTCGCTCGCCTCGTGGGCGCTGGTCATGGCGCACCACCGCCGTAGCGGCAACGCCGCCGCGGGGTATCTCTATCTCCTCATGGCGAGCTTCGGCACGCTCGCGCTGATCCTCGCGTTCGGCCTGCTCGCCGGCTGGTCGGGCGCCTACGACTTCGCCGCGATCCGCACCACGTCGCCTTCGGCGTTGATGGGCACGGCAGTGCTCCTGCTCGCGCTGGCGGGCGCGGGCTCGAAAGCCGGTGTCGTGCCGTTGCACGTCTGGCTGCCGCTCGCCCATCCCGCGGCGCCCAGCCACGTCTCGGCGCTGATGAGTGGCGTGATGACCAAGGTGGCCGTCTACGGCTTCGTGCGCATCGTGTTCGAGCTGGTCGGCGCGCCGCTCTGGTGGTGGGGCGCGCTGGTGGCGCTCGCGGGCGGCGTCACCGCGGTGATGGGCGTGCTGCACGCGCTGATGGAGCACGATCTCAAGCGCCTGCTCGCCTACCACACGGTGGAGAACATCGGCATCATCTTCATCGGCCTCGGGCTCGCGCTCGCCTTCGAGGCGAACCAGATGCCGGCCGCGGCGGCGCTTGCGCTCACGGCGGCGCTGTTGCATGTCTTCAACCACTCAGTGTTCAAGAGCCTGCTGTTTTTCGGCGCGGGCGCCGTGCTGACCGCGACCGGCGAGCGCGACATGGAGCGCCTCGGCGGCCTGATCCACCGCATGCCGCAGACGGCGTTCCTGTTCCTGGTCGGCTCGGCGGCGATCTCGGCGCTGCCGCCCTTCAACGGCTTCGTCTCCGAGTGGCTCACCTTCCAGGCGATCCTGCTCAGCCCCGCGCTGCCCCAGTGGCTGCTCAAGTTCCTGGTGCCGGCAATCGGCGCGCTGCTCGCGCTTTCCGCAGCGCTCGCCGCGGCGTGCTTCGTCAAGGCGTTCGGCGTGACGTTCCTCGGCCGCGCGCGCAGCACGGTGGCGCGCGAGGCGGTAGAGACCGACCGCTGGTCGCTCGCCGCGATGTTCACGCTGGCGGCGCTGTGCCTCGCGGCGGGCGTGCTGCCCGCGTGGTTCATCGATGCCCTGGCGCCGGTTTCGCAGGCGCTCGCCGGCAGCCATTTGCCCGAGCGGCATGGGCTCGACTGGCTGACGATCGTGCCGATCGCGCAAAGCCGAAGCTCGTATAACGGCCTGCTGCTCTTTTTGCTGATCGCGCTCGCCGCGGGCCTCGCCGCCGCGGCGATCCACCGCTTCGCCTCCGACCGGCTGCGCCGCGCGCCGGCCTGGGATTGCGGCTTTCCCGATCCGAGCCCGGCCACGCAGTACACCGCAGGCAGCTTCTCGCAGCCGATCCGCCGCGTCTTCGGCACGGTGGTGTTCCGCGCGCGCGAGGAAGTGCAGATGCCGGCGCCGGGCTCCACGCAGAGCGCGCGTCTGCACGTGCAGCTCCGGGACCTCCTGTGGGACACGCTGTACGTACCTGCCGCGCGTGCAGTCGTCTTCGCTGCCGATCGGCTGAATGCGATGCAGTTCCTCACCATCCGCGCCTATCTCACGCTGGTCTTCGGGGCGCTGGTGGCGCTCCTGGCGGTGCTCGCCATATGGCAATAGCGCTCGCGCTCGGCGTGCAGCTCGTGCAGCTCACGCTCGTCCTCGTGCTCGCGCCGCTGCTGACCGGCCTGGTGCGCAAGCTCAAGGCGCATCTCGTCGGGCGACAGGGGCCGCCGCTGCTGCAGCCCTACCGTGAGCTCGCGCGGCTGCTGCGCAAGGACGTGGTGCTCGCCGAGTCGGCCTCCTGGCTGTTTCGGGCGGCGCCCTACCTGATCTTCGCCACGACCTGGGTCGCTGCGGCGCTGGTGCCCACCTTCGCCGCCGGCCTGATCTTCGGCGACGCGGCGGACCTGATCGCAATCGTCGCCCTGCTTGGCGCCGCGCGCTTCGTGCTGGCGCTCGCCGGCCTCGACGTCGGCACGAGCTTCGGCGGCATCGGCTCGAGCCGCGAGATGATGATCGCCTCGCTCGCCGAGCCCGCCATGCTGATGGTGGTGTTCACGCTGTCGCTGCTCGCGGGCTCCACCCAGCTCTCCTCGATCGCCGCCGCGCTGCAGGCGCCGGAGGTCGGCCTGCGCGTCTCGCTCGCGCTCGCGCTGGTGGCGCTCATCATGGTCGCGCTTGCCGAAAACGCACGCCTCCCGGTCGACAACCCCGCGACGCACCTCGAGCTCACGATGGTGCACGAGGCGATGATCCTGGAGTACTCGGGCCGCCATCTCGCGCTGATCGAGGCGGCCTCGTACCTCAAGCTCCTGCTCTACGTATCGATCATTGCCTGCGTCTTCTTCCCGTGGGGCATCGCCGCTCCCGGCCAGGGCCCGGCGGCTTACCTCGCCGCTGGCGGCCTTTATGCCGCCAAGCTCGGCGCCGCCGGCTTCGCCCTCGCCGTGTTCGAGACCGCGATCGCCAAGATGCGCGTCTTCCGGGTGAGCGATTTCCTCGGCGCGGCGCTGATGCTCGGGCTGCTGGCTGCGCTTCTGCTGTTCGTTACGCAAGCAAGATGATCGACCGCCTGGCACTGGATATCGCACACCTCTGCGCCGGCGGGCTGGTGCTGGCGAGCTTCATGCTGCTCTACCAGGACCGGCTCACGGGGCTCATCAACACCTTCGCGCTGCACGCGCTGGTGGTGTCGTTCTCCGTCGCCTGGCAGGCCTATATCCAGCAGGCGCCGCAGCTCTACATCACCGCGGCGATCGCGCTCGGCGTGAAGGCGGTGGTGATCCCGCTCGCGCTTCACCGCATCATCGTGCGCCTCGGCATCCACCGCAGCATCGAGCCGGTGGTCAGCATCGGGCAGACCATGCTCGCCGGCATCGGCCTCGTCGCGCTCGCCGTGATGGTGATGCTGCCGGTGACCGCGCAGGCCGGCACGCTGGCGCGCGAGGACCTCGCCTTCGCACTCTCGGTGATCCTGCTCGGGCTGCTGATGATGATCTCGCGCAGGAACGCCGTCGGCCAGGTGATCGGCTTCATGTCGATCGAGAACGGCCTGATCCTCGCCGCCACCGGCGCCAAGGGCATGCCGCTGGTGGTGGAGATCAGCGTCGCCTTTTCGATCCTCATCGCGCTGATCGTGATCGGCATCTTCCTGTTCCGCATCCGCGAGCGCTTCGAGACCGTGGACATCCATCTGCTGCACCAGCACCGCGGCGAGCAGCCGTGAGCGAGCTCGCGCTCGCCGCCATCCTGCTGGTGCCGCTCGCAGCCGCGGCGCTGCTCGCCGCGCTGCCGGACGATCGCACCACCGCCTGGCTGAACGTGCTCGCCTGCTCGATCACCTTTCTCGCCGCGCTCTCGCTGCTCGCGGTGCGGCCGGCACCCGGGCAGTTCCTCATCGTCGACGACCTGAACATCGTCTTCATCGTGCTCACGACATTCGTCGCGCTCACCACCAGCATCTTCAGCCGCAGCTACATCGGCCATGAGCTCGAGAGCGGGCGGCTGAGCTCGGTCTACCTGCGCTTCTATCACGCGATGTACCAGACGCTGATGTTCGCGATGAACCTCGCGCTGCTCGCGAACAACCTCGGCCTGATGTGGGTCGCGGTGGAGCTGGCGACGCTCACCACCGTGCTGATGGTCGGCATCTACCGCACCGAGGCCGCGCTCGAGGCGGCGTGGAAGTACTTCCTCCTCGGCAGCGTCGGCATCGCGCTCGCGCTGTTCGGCACCATCCTCGTCTATCTCGCGGCGCGCGCCGTGGTCGGCGAGGGCCTCGACGCCATGGCCTGGAGCGTCCTGGTGCAGAAGGCGGCGGGCTTCGATCCCGCCCTGCTCAATCTCGCCTTCCTGTTTCTGCTGCTGGGCTACGGCACCAAGGTCGGCCTCGTGCCGCTGCACGCGTGGCTGCCCGACGCGCACGCCGAAGGCCCGACGCCGATCTCGGCCGTGCTGTCGGGCCTGCTCCTCAATGTGGCGCTGTTCGCCATCCTGCGCTTCAAGAGCGTGATGTCGGCGAATCCCGGGGCGCTCGCGCCTGGGCCGCTGATGGTGTCGCTCGGCCTGGCATCGGTGGTATTCGCGGCGTTCATGCTCTACCGCCGCCAGGACATCAAGCGGCTGTTCGCCTACTCGTCGATCGAGCACATGGGCATCATCACCTTCGCCTTCGGCATGGGTGGCCCGCTTGCCAATTTCGCCGGGCTCCTGCACATGGTGCTGCACAGCCTCACCAAGTCGGCGATCTTCTTCTGCGTCGGCCACATCGCGCAGGTGAAGGGCACGCAGCGCATGCCCGAGATCCGCGGCCTGACGGTGTCGCATCCGGTGCTCGGCTGGGGGCTGGTGCTCGGCGTGGTGGCGATCGCCGGGTTGCCGCCGCTCGGGCTTTTCATGACCGAGTTCCTGATCGTCACCTCGACCTTCGCGCGCCAGCCGATGCTCGCGATCGTGCTCGGCCTGAGCCTGCTGGTCGCGCTCGGCGCGCTGCTGGCGCGCCTGAACGGGCTTGCGTTCGGCGAGCCGCAGGGAAGAAGCGAGCCGTCACGGGCTTCCTTCGTACCGGTCGGCACGCACTTCGCGCTGGTGCTCGTCGCGGGCATCTGGCTGCCGCCTGCGCTGGTCACCTGGTTCCAGTACGTGGCGAGGCTCCTCAGTTGATCGTCGAGCGCAACGCCTGGCAGCAAGCCGCCGTGCGCCTCGCGGCGCGCGAAGCATCGCTCGTCGCGCTGTGGGGCGAGCCGGGCTGCGCGCACCTGGCGCTGCTCGAGGGCCCCGAGGTGCGCATGCTGAGCCTCGCCTGCGACGGCGGCCGCTATCCCTCCGTGGGGCGGCTGCACGCCCCCGCGATACGCCTCGAGCGCGCGCTGCGCGATCTGCACGGACTCGAGCCCGAAGGCTTGCCCGACACACGGCAGTGGCTGCACCACGGCGAGCCGTACCGCTTCCTGCCCGCGGCAGGCGAGAGCCTGCACCAGATCCCGGTCGGGCCGGTGCACGCCGGCATCATCGAGCCGGGCCACTTCCGCTTCAGCGCCAATGGCGAGACCGTCGTGCGGCTCGAAGAGCGCCTCGGCTACGCGCACAAAGGCACCGAGGCGCTGATCGCCGGCGCGCCGCTCGAGCGCGCGGCGCGCCTCGCCGGCCGCGTGTCGGGCGACAGCAC
>DASQIG010000571.1:0-3302 GCA_035631735.1 Burkholderiales bacterium
TTCCCGGGCACGCTCGCGGCCGAGGCCATCAAGGCGGCGATCGCGCGCGAGCGGGAATTGCTCGCCGATGCCGCCTCGGTGCAGTTCACGCGCAACCCCGAAGGCATTGCCGGCGCGCTCGACACCATGCTCGCGCGCCGCTTGGCCACGACGATCGGCGCCGCCTATGCGAGCACGCTCTCGCATATGTTCTTCGCACCCGTCGTGTCGAGCGGGTGGTTCGCGACGCATCCGCCGCTCGAGGAGCGGATCCGGCGCGTGTATCCGCTTTTCGCGCGCGCGGACTACCGCGCCAGGCGCCACGGCGCCCAGCAGGAGATCGCCGTGCTGGATGAGTCGGGAAACGTGGTGCGGACTATTTCTTGAGCCGCGCGCGGATCGCCTTGCGGGTCTCCTCCACCGCGCCGGCGAACGGGCCGCCGAGCGCCGCCGCCCGCTCGATGAACGGTAAAGCCTCGGCGTCGCGGCCTTCGTCGGCGAGCGTCTGTGCAAGGTTGTTCAGCACGATCACCGAGTCCGGCGCGATCTGGGCGGCGCGCCGCAGCACGGCCTCCGACTGGCGCAGCTCGCCGAGCGCATGGTGGGTGTTGGCGAGCCCGATGGCTGCATTCACGTTCTCGGGCCAGCGCTCGAGAAAGGTCTGGTACGCCGTGCGCGCGGCGCGCGGGTCCGGGCGCTCGAGGGCCGCGACCGCGGAGAGCCAGCGCGCCTCGTCCGCCGTGGCGGGAATGCGCTCCGGCGGCAGCGCGACCATCGCCCAGTAGCCGCTCCTCATCCAGACGAATTCGCTGATGGCGAAAGGCATCACCTGGCGCCGGCTCTCGCCCGAGCGCAGGTAGAGCTTCCCCCAGTCGTAGTCGTAGCCGATCGCTACGGCATAGTGCCAGCTCTCTATGAGGCCGAGGTTCTGCAGCACGATGACCGGGTTGCCGGCGGCGATCTCGGTCAGCAGATCGGAGAAGCGCGGCGCGAGCTGGTAGGACACGAGGCCATGGCGGCGCGGGGCGGCGAGCATCTCGATCTGCAGGCTGCCCTTGCGCTCGGGGAGGTAGACCTCCGGCACCAGATCCTCGGGCGTCACCTTGACGCCGGCTTCATTCAGCAGCGTGGCGAGCGCCGCCGGGCCGCACTGGTATTCGCTTTGCGGGAAGAACGGCACTTCCTTCAGCTCGACCTTGCGGTGCAGCTCAGGGGCCAGCGTCTCGCGCAGCGTTGCCGTCTGCGGCAGCAGGCTCGAGCAGCCGCAAAGCGCGGCCAAAATGAAAACGCCCGCTAGCGAGCGGGCGTTTTGCCTGGAGCGGCGAAGCGCGCTTAGCGCTGCCAGAACCACCACACTGCCGCGGCGATGATGATGATCAGCACGACCGCCGCGCCGGTGGAGGTGCCGCCTGCCGGGAGCGCGTTGATGCGGCCGGCTAAGGATTGCACTTCCTGGTCGCTCATCGCGCCAACGCGGTCATTCGCCGTGGCCGGATCGATGCCGAGCGACTGGAGCTTGTTCGCGACGTCCGAGCGGCTGAGGAAGTTCAGCACCGTGGTGCGGTCCATCTGCGAGGTCGACGAGACGGCCTGGTCGGTGCCGATCATCCCGGCAGTTGCGATCTGGTACGGCATCCAGATCATCAGCGCGATCAGAAGGCGCGAGATTATTTTTGCCCAAGCGTTCATGAGATCTCCTAGCTGAGTAAGGGAGGGAGAGAAACGGGACTCGGATGAATGCATCCCGGCTGGCGAGACTAGTCCCGCCGCCACGGCGAGTCAAGGAACCCCAGCGCAAGTGATCACTACAAGTGGTAGGGAAACAACGACGTGAGCACGATTCGCGCAGTCAGTCTATTGAAAGGCCCCGGCGAGCAGCTCATAGGAGCGCAGGCGCGTCGCGTAGCTGCCGGTGATCATGAGCACCGCATCGGAATTCCGATCCAGGGTCGCAATTCTGATCGTCGTTCCCGCGCAAGCGGCAACCCAGGACTCTACCTGGACCTCCGCTTTCGCGGGGGAGATTAAATAAATGCGACCCTGGATCCGAATTCTATCTACTGGCGGCCCTTCGTCTGCAGCACGCTTTTCGCTTCGTCGTTGCCCTGCGCGGCCGACTTGCGCAGCCACGCGAGGCCTTCTTCGTCGTCGCGCTTCACGACTGCGCCTTCGAGGTACGCCTTGCCGACCTTCGCCTGCGCCCAGGCTTCGCCGAGCTTCGCGCCGGCGAGGTAATCCTCGAAGGCGGCGTCGCGCTGCCCGAGCTGCTCCTTCGCCCAGCCGCGGTGCGCGAACGCGAGGCCCGCGCCCGGATCGACGTCGATGACGAGCGTCGCGACGGCGATCGTCTCTTCGTGATTGTGCACCTGCGTGGCGGCCGCGACCACGCGCTCCATGCAATACGAGTCGTCGCGCGCCTCGGTGAAGCCGCGCTTCGCCTCCGCGTAGGCTTCGCCGTGCCGGCCGAGTTGCGAAAGCACCCACGAGCGCTCGCAGCGCACGCGGGCGGCCGACGGATCGAGGCGCAGCGCCTCGTCGTAGAGGCCGAGGGCTGCGGCATAGTTCTTGGAACGCTGCTTTTCGTCTGCGTGACCCGCCGGTATCCGCGCCGCGAGCTTCGCCGCCGCGGCGGCGTCCTTCAGCTCTGCGGTCGACTCCTTCGCGAGCGCTTCCATCTGGCGGTAGCTTCCTCCCCAGCGCGGCTCGAGGGTCGTCATGCGCGCCTGGCGCAGCGTCAGGCTCTGCGGCGCAATCGCCAGCGCTTCCTTGTAATGGCGATCGCCGAGCTCGCGGTCGCCGAGAAAGCGCGACAGCGTGATCAGCGAAAGATGGCTGATATAGGGCTTCGCCGTGAGCGCAAGCGAGTGCTCGAACTCGAGCTCCGCCCGGTCGAGGAGCACGTTCATGGCGTGCATCCGCTCCTCGGACGTGTCGCTCGAAAACGCGGTGCCGCGCACCTCGACGCCGCGCCACAGGTAGTAGACGCCGCGTGCCGTGTGCGCCGCGTAGGAGCGCGGCATCTGCTGCGACCATTCCCTGAGCACCGGCTCGGCGCTGGCGCCGAGATAGCGGAATGAGCGGAACGCCGTATCGAGATCCTGCTCAGTCGATGGGTCCTGCTCGTAGCGCTGCTGCCTGAGCGAAAGCAGGCGCTCCAGCTCTGCGTAGTCGCGCTTCTCGACGAGGCTGATGGCCTCCCGCTGGACCGGATCGAGCCCCCTCAGCCGGCGGGAGTCGGGAATGGCGACCGCTTCGGGCTCGGGCTCTTCGAATTCGCCGGCCTGGCGCGCGGCCGCCAGGGCGAGCGCCTTGCGCTCCTCCGG
>DASQIG010000572.1:0-1614 GCA_035631735.1 Burkholderiales bacterium
CGTCGAGCTCTGCCTGTTCGACCCGCGCGGCCGGCGCGAGCTCGAGCGCGTCGAGCTGCGCGAGCGCACCGACTTCGTCTGGCATTGCTACCTGCCCGACGCGCGCCCGGGGCTGCTCTACGCCTACCGGGTCTCCGGCCCAACCGACGGTGGGCATCGCTTCGACGCGAGCAAGCTGCTCCTCGATCCTTACGCGAAGCTGATCGTCGGCAAGATCGGCGCCGGCCTCGGGCGCTGTCAGGTGGTCGACACCGCCTTCAGCTGGGGTGACGACCGGCCACCGCGCACGCCATGGCAGGACACCGTCATCTATGAGCTGCACGTCAAGGGCTTCACCCAGCGCCATCCTGAGGTGCCCGAGCAGCTTCGCGGCACTTATGCCGCGCTCGCGTGCCTTCCGGTCGTCGAATACCTCCAGCGCTTGGGCATCACCGCGGTGGAGCTGTTGCCGGTGCACGCGTTCGTCGACGAGCGCGGCCTGGTGCAGAACGGCCTGCGCAACTACTGGGGCTACAACTCGATCGGCTTCTTCGCGCCCGAATGCCGCTATCTCGCGACCGGCACGATCGGCGAGTTCAAGAGCATGGTGCGCACGCTGCACGCCGCCGGGCTCGAGGTGATCCTCGACGTCGTCTACAACCACACGGCCGAGGGCGACCACACCGGGCCGACGCTCAGCTTCCGGGGTTTGGACAACTCGATCTATTACCGCCTCGACCCGTCCAATCCGCGCCGCTATCTCAACGTCACCGGCACCGGCAACAGCTTCAATACCAGCCACCGCGTGGTGCTCGCGCTCGTCATGGACAGCCTGCGCTACTGGGTGCAGGAGATGCACGTCGACGGCTTTCGCTTCGATCTCGCTCCCACGCTCGCGCGCAACGCGAGCCACGCGTTCGACCGCAACGGCGCCTTTCTCTCCGCCATCCGCCAGGATCCGGTGCTCTCGCAGGTGAAGCTGATCGCCGAGCCCTGGGACCTCGGCGAAGGCGGCTATCGCCTCGGCGGCTTTCCGCCGGGCTGGGCCGAATGGAACGACCGCTACCGCGACGAGGTGCGCTCCTACTGGCGCGGCGACGCCGGCATGGTGGGCGAGCTCGCCTCGCGCCTCACCGGCTCGAGCGACATTTTCCAGGCCGCCGGCCGCCATCCCACGGCGAGCGTTAACGTCGTGACCACGCACGACGGCTTCACCCTCGAAGACCTGGTCTCCTACGAACGCAAGCACAACGAAGCCAATCTGGAAGGCAACCACGACGGCTCCGACGACAACCGCAGCTTCAACTTCGGCGTCGAGGGCCCGAGCGACGATCCGCAGATCCGCGCGGCGCGCGCACGGCAGAAGCGCAACTTCCTCGCCACGCTGCTTTTCTCGCAGGGCGTGCCGATGCTGGTCGCGGGCGACGAGCTCGGCCGCACCCAGCGCGGCAACAACAACGCCTACTGCCACGACAGCGAGCTTTCCTGGCTCGACTGGGAGCACGCCGACGAGCGCCTGCTCGAATTCGTGCGCACGCTCATCGCCATGCGCGCGCGCCATCCGGCGTTCCGCCGCCGCACCTATCCGAAGCCCGAGGACCTCACCTGGCTCACGCCGCGCGCCGCACCGATGAC
>DASQIG010000573.1:0-4154 GCA_035631735.1 Burkholderiales bacterium
ACCGACCAGACCTCCGCGCACGACCCGGCGCATGGCTATCTGCCGGAGCACTGGTCGCTCAGCAAGTGGAAGTCGCTGAGAGAAAGCGAACCCGAGGAGGTAGCGCTCTCCGCCCGCGAATCGATCGCCAAGCACGTGCGCACGATCCTCGGCTTCAAGGCGATGGGCATCGCGTGCGTCGACTATGGCAACAACATCCGCCAGGAGGCGAAGAACGCCGGCGTGAAGAACGCGTTCGACTATCCGGGCTTCGTGCCGGCATATGTGCGTCCGCTGTTCTGCGTCGGCAAAGGCCCCTTCCGCTGGGTGGCGCTCTCCGGCGACCCGCAGGACATCGCGCGCACCGATGCCAAGGTGCGCGAGCTGTTCCCGGGCGATAAAGCACTCGACCGGTGGCTCGACCTCGCGAGCCAGCGCATCCACTTCCAGGGCCTGCCGGCGCGGATCTGCTGGCTCGGGCTCGGGCAGCGCCATCGCGCCGGGCTGGCATTCAACCAGATGGTGGCCAGCGGCGAGCTCAAGGCGCCGATCGTCATCGGCCGCGATCATCTCGACGCGGGCTCGGTCGCGAGCCCGAACCGCGAAACCGAGGCGATGCGCGACGGCTCGGACGCCGTTTCCGACTGGGCGGTGCTCAATGCGCTGCTCAACTGCGCGAGCGGCGCGACGTGGGTCTCCTTTCATCACGGCGGCGGCGTCGGCATGGGGTATTCGCAGCACGCGGGTCAGGTCATCGTCTGCGACGGCACCGACGCGGCTGCGAGGCGCATCGAGCGCGTGCTGTGGAACGATCCGGCGAGCGGCGTGATGCGCCACGCCGACGCCGGCTACGAGGCGGCGCTCGCCTGCGCGCGCGCGCAAAGCCTCGACCTGCCGCTCGCGAAGTGATCAAGCTCGGCACCGGCCGCCTGCCGCTCGCCGAGCTGCGCGCCATTGCGCGCGAGGCGCCTGCGCTCGACCTCGAGCCTGCCGCCACCGCGCGCATGCAGGCGAGCGAAGCCGCGGTCGCTCGCATCCTGGCTTCAGGCAAGCCCGCCTACGGCATCAACACCGGGTTTGGGCGGCTCTCGCAGACGCGCATCGCGGAAGCGGAGCTCGAGGAGCTGCAGCGCAACATCGTGCTCTCGCATGCGGCGGGCACCGGACCGCTTCTCGGCGATGCGACTGTCCGGCTGACCATCGCGCTGAAGATCGAGAGCCTGGCGCGCGGCTATTCCGGCGTGCGGCCACTTCTGGTCGAGCGCCTGCTGGAGCTCTATAACCGGCGCCTTTACCCGCGCATTCCCGCCAAGGGCTCGGTAGGCGCGTCGGGAGATCTCGCGCCGCTCGCGCATCTCTCGCTTGCGCTCCTCGGCGTCGGCGAGGTGCAGCATCCGCAGCCGATCAAGCTCGCGCCGAAGGAAGGCCTGGCGCTCCTCAACGGTACGCAGGTCTCTACCGCGCTGGCGCTCGTCGGCCTGTTCGCGGCGGAGGATGTATTCGCCGCCGCGGTCGCGGCCGGCGGACTCTCGGTCGATGCTGCCGCCGGCAGCGACACGCCGTTCGATGCGCGCATCCACGAGCTGCGCGGCCATGCCGGGCAGCGGGACGTGGCCGAGCACTATCTGGCGCTGCTCGACGGGAGCGAGATCCGCCGCTCGCACCTCGAGAACGATCCGCGCGTACAGGACCCGTACAGCCTGCGCTGCCAGCCGCAAGTCATGGGCGCGTGCCTCGAGCAGCTGCGTTACGCGGCGGGCATCCTGGAAACCGAAGCGAGCGCCGTCACCGACAACCCGCTGATCGTCGGCGACGAGATCCTGCCGGGCGGCAACTTCCACGGCGAGCCGATCGCGCTCGCGGCCGACGCGCTCGCGGTAGCCATCGCCGAGATCGGCGCCCTCTCCGAGCGGCGCATCGCGCTCCTCATCGATCCCACGCTCTCGGGTTTGCCGCCCTTCCTGGTGGAGCACGGCGGCGTCAACTCGGGCTTCATGCTCGCCCAGGTCACGGCGGCGGCGCTCGCGAGCGAGAACAAATCGCTCGCGCATCCGGCGAGCGTCGACAGCCTGCCGACCTCGGCGAACCAGGAGGATCACGTCAGCATGTCGACCTTCGCCGCGCGGCGGCTGGGCGAGATGGCGGCCAACACCGCCGGGATCGTGGCGATCGAGCTCCTCGCCGCGTCGCAAGGCATCGACTTCCGCGCGCCGCTGCGCACGTCAGCGCAGCTCCAGCAGGTGCACGCGCTCGTGCGCTCGAAGGTCGGCTTCTACGATCACGACCGCTACTTCGCGCCCGACATCACCGCGATCCAGGCGCTGATCGAAGCCGGCGCGTTCCATCGCTTCGTGCCGGGGCTGCTGCCCTCGGTTTGATGGAGCTCTACCGCTTCCGCGCGGGCACGACACCGCTGCTCGTGTCGATGCCGCACACCGGCACCCATGTCCCCGACTGGCTCGCGCCGCGGCTCAGCGCCGCCGCGCGCCCATTGCCGGACACGGACTGGCATCTCGAGCGGCTCTACGACTTTGTCGACGGCCTCGGCGCCTCGGTGCTCGTTGCGACGCACTCGCGCTATGTCGTCGACCTCAATCGTCCGCCCGACAACGCGAATCTATACCCGGGCCAGGACACCACCGCCATCGTGCCGCTCGACACTTTTCACCGCGAGCCAATCTATCTCTCCGGCTTTCCGCCCTCGGCAGAAGAGGTCGCGAAACGCATCGAAACCTACTGGCGGCCTTATCACCTGCGGCTGCAGCAGGCCCTCGCTGAGATCAAGGCGAAGCACGGCTATGCGCTGCTCTGGGACGCCCACTCCATCTTCTCGGTGCTGCCGCGCTTCTTCGCCGGACGACTGCCCGATCTCAACCTCGGTACCGCTGACGGCAAGTCATGCGCACCGGGAATCGGCGAAGCGCTGGCGAAATCGGTCGAGGGCTACAGCGTGGTGCTGAACGGGCGCTTCAAAGGCGGCTACATCACCCGGCGCTACGGCAATCCCGCGGACGGCGTGCACGCCGTGCAGCTTGAGCTAGCTGAGGGCACCTATATGGATGAGGCGCCGCCCTATGGGTTGCGGGAAGACTTGGCACGCGAGCTGCGGCCGCAGCTCAGGACGCTGCTCGAGCTGCTACTGATGCTCGGAAGGAATTCCGATCCAGGGTCGTAATTAGCCCTGGTTCGCGGGCTCATCTCATTCGTCACGCCCTGAGCATCGCGCCGGAGCCGGCTGCCGCGTCACTTCCTATGCCTTCGGCCAATGGAAGACGATTTGCTTTTCCCCGGTCTTGCCAACGCGCACGGTGCGATGCAAGACCTTGCCGTTTCGCTCAGCCGTCACTACATAGGTCCCCGAGGGCACGTTCACGAGGAGGATCGGCCCCGCCGCGGTGTTCAAGACTTCCTTTCCCGCCTTGCTCTTAACCGTGACCTTCACGTCGGCGAGAAACGCGTTGTCCTTGCCCGCCGCGAAAAACATGCTCACGGGGTAATGCTTCGCTTCTGCTCTCATTGCGGCCGCTTCGTCTTCGCCAACTCCCCCGGTGACATACGCGACACCGTTTTGTGTCTTGGCAAGCGGCAGAGTGGCCGCACCAGCCTGTATGGCGGCCACGAGGAGGGCGCTGCCGAGCGCAATGCTTGCTTTGGCTTTCATCATCAACTCCTTTTTCCACTAAGTGCTGGCACGCTACAGCGGTCCCCTTAACAGCACCTTATGGGCTCGCTAAGATCTCAATAACCAAAGGGGAGGCACCATGGAAATGGGCAAATGGACGTTGGCGCTATTAGTGCTTGCTGCCAGTACCGCGAGCGCGCAGACACTGGATGAGTTGAAGGCCGACGGGCAGCTCACCGACGCGCTGAAGACGGACAACGTCCTGACGTACGGGATGGGCTACCACCTGCAGCGCTATAGCCCGCTCAACCAAATCAATCGCAACACCATCAAGCGCCTCGTGCCGGTGTGGAGCGTAAGCCTCGACAACAACTGGGGCGAGCAGGCGCAGCCGCTGGTCTACAACGGCGTGATGTACGTGACCAACGCGCGCCACACCGTGGCGATCGATGTCGGCACCGGCCGGCAGATCTGGCGCCACACGCTCGACTGGCCGGCCGATACGCCGCGCGTGGTGTGCTGCGGCGTCTCGAACAAGGGCGCGGCGCTCTAC
>DASQIG010000574.1:0-1798 GCA_035631735.1 Burkholderiales bacterium
GGCCGAGCTCTGGGGCAAGGCGCGCAGCTTCCTCGAGGCGAGCTTGTCATTCGAGGACACGCGGCCCGTGCATCTCGAGCTCGCCAGGCTCGCCGAGCGGCTGGGTGACACCGGCGAAGCGCAGCGCCACTTCCGCCGCGCGGCGGAACTGCCCTAGACCCAGTCGCGCGGGACGAGAAACTCTTTGTACAACGCTTCTTCCGGCGACCCGGGCTCGGGCTGCCAGTCGTAGCGCCACGCTGCGAGCGGCGGCAGCGACATCAGGATCGACTCGCTGCGGCCGCCCGATTGCAGGCCGAAAAGCGTGCCGCGGTCGTAGACCAGGTTGAACTCGACGTAGCGGCCGCGGCGATACGCCTGGAAGGCGCGCTCGCGCTCGCCGTACGGCGCGCTGCGCCGGCGCTCCAGAATGGGCATGTATGCCGGCAGGAAATGCTCTGCCACCGAGCGGGTGAGCGCATAGCTGAAGTCGAAGTCGCGATCGGCGAGATCGTCGTAGAAGATGCCGCCGATGCCGCGCGGCTCGCCGCGGTGGCGCAGGCGGAAGTACTCGTCGCACCAACGCTTGTACCGCGGGTAATAGTCAGCACCGAACGACGCGAGCGCGTCGCGGCAGGTGGCGTGGAAATGGCGCGCGTCCTCCACGTAGCCGTAATACGGCGTGAGGTCCATGCCGCCGCCGAACCACCACGTGTCGGCCGCGCTGAAGAAGCGTGTGTTCATATGCACGGTTGGGCAATACGGGTTGCGCGGATGGAGCACGAGCGAGAGGCCCATCGCCTCGTACGGCTGCCCGGCGAGCTGCGGGCGTGACGCGGTGGCCGAAGTGGGGAGTGCGGCGCCCTGGACGCGCGAGACGTTTACGCCGGCGCGCTCGAATACCGCGCCGTCTTCGAGCATCCGGGTGGTGCCCCCGCCGCCCTCGGGGCGCTGCCAGCGATCGGTGCCGAAGCGCCCGCCGTCCACGGCTTCTAGCGCGGCGGTGATGCGCGCCTGCTCGGCGGCGAGGAAGTCGTAGACCGCCGCATTTCTCTCCATGGCGCGCAGCCTAGCGGCTTTTCTTCAGCGCGCGATGGCCGATGTCGCGCCGGTACTGCATGCCGTCGTAGCGGATGCGCTCGATCGTCTCGTAGGCGCGGCCGCGCGCAATCCGCAGTGAGTCGCCGAGCGCGGTGACGCAGAGCACGCGGCCACCGGTGGTGACGAGATTGCCGTCCTCGAGCTTGGTGCCCGCGTGGAACACGCGGCAATCGGACGTCGGCGCGGGTATGCCCTGGATGCGATCGCCTTTGCGCGGCTCGTCGGGATAGCCGGCGGCGGCGAGCACTACGCCGAGCGCGCAGCGGCGGTCCCATTCCGCCTCCGCCTGATCGAGCGTGCCGGCGAGCGCGTGCTCGATGTGCTCGAGCAGATCGGATTTCAGGCGCATGAGGATCGGCTGCGCCTCCGGGTCGCCGAGCCGGCAGTTGAATTCGAGCGTGCGCGGATTGCCGGCGCTGTCGATCATCAAGCCGGCGTAAAGGAACCCCACGTAGGGGTGGCCGTCCTGCGCCATGCCTTGTACCGCCGGCTGGATGATCTCGCGCATGACGCGGGCGTGGACCTTCGGCGTGACGATCGGCGCCGGCGAATAGGCGCCCATGCCGCCGGTGTTCGGGCCCTGGTCGCCGTCGCGCAGCCGCTTGTGGTCCTGGCTCGTGGCGAGCGACAGCACGTGCGTGCCGTCGCACATCACGATGAAGCTCGCTTCCTCGCCTTCGAGGAACTCCTCCACCACGACGCGCGCGCCGGCCGCGCC
>DASQIG010000575.1:0-5131 GCA_035631735.1 Burkholderiales bacterium
CCTGAAGCCGCGCACGCCGATCACCGACATCGCGATCGACAAGGTGTTCATCGGCTCGTGCACCAACTCGCGTATCGAGGACTTGCGCGCCGCCGCCGCCGTCGTCAAGGGCCGGCGCGTGGCCGGCAATGTGAAGCTCGCGCTGGTCGTGCCGGGCTCCGGCCTCGTCAAGCAGCAGGCCGAGCGCGAAGGGCTCGATCGCATCTTCCGCGACGCCGGCTTCGAGTGGCGCGAGCCGGGGTGCTCGATGTGCCTCGGCATGAACCCGGACCGCCTCTCCGCGGGCGAGCGTTGTGCATCTACCTCCAACCGCAACTTCGAAGGCCGTCAGGGCCCCGGCGGGCGCACGCATCTCGTCAGCCCGGCGATGGCGGCCGCCGCGGCGATCGCGGGCCACTTCGTCGACATCCGGCGGTGGAGCTAGCGATGGAGAAGTTCACCGTGCTCAATGGCCTGGTGGCGCCGCTCGACCGTGCGAATGTCGATACGGACCAGATCATCCCCAAGCAATACCTGGCGTCGATCAAGCGCACCGGGTTCGCGCAGGGGCTTTTCGCCGACTGGCGCAAAGACCCGGGCTTCGTGCTGAACCAGCCGCGGTACAAAGGGGCGCAGATCCTGCTCGCCCGGAAGAACTTCGGCTGCGGCTCCTCGCGCGAGCACGCGCCCTGGGCGCTGATCGATTACGGCTTTCGCAGCGTGATCGCGCCGTCGTACGCCGACATCTTCTTCAACAACTCGTTCAAGAACGGCCTGCTGCCCGTGGTGCTGAGCGAAGCGGAGGTCGAGCGCCTGTTCCACGAGTGCAACGCCTTCCCGGGCTTTCGGCTGGTCATTGACCTCGAGCGCCAAACGGTCGCAAGCAGCGATGGCGCGCTCGTCATGCGCTACGAGATCGATGCGTTCCGCAAGTACTGCCTGGTCAACGGCCTCGACGAGATCGGCCTCACGCTGCGCCAGGCGGACAAGATCCGCGACTTCGAGACGCGCCGAAAAACGCAGTATCCCTGGTACTTCTAATGCGCATCGCCATCCTGCCCGGTGATGGCATCGGGCCGGAGATCATGGCGCAGGCGGTGAAGGTGCTGCGCCGCCTCGCTCTCCCGGTCGAGATGCAGGAGGCCCCGGTTGGCGGCGCCGGCTATGCGGCCGCCGGTGATCCGCTGCCGGCGAAGACGCTGGCGCTCGCCAAGGAGGCCGATGCGGTGCTGTTCGGCGCGGTGGGCGACCCGCGCTACGACACGCTCGAGCGCGCGAAGCGCCCCGAGCAGGCGATCCTCGGGCTGCGCAAGGAGCTCGGCCTCTTCGCCAACCTGCGGCCGGCGCGCGTGCATCCGGAGCTCGCCGCGGCCTCGGCGCTGAAGAGCGAAGTGGTCGCGGGTCTCGACATCCTGATCGTGCGAGAGCTCACCGGCGACATCTATTTCGGCGAGCCGAAGGGCATCCGCCAGGCGCAGGGCGAGCGCGAAGGCTACGACACCATGCGCTACCGCGAGAGCGAGATCCGACGGATCGCGCGCGTGGCGTTCGATGCGGCGCGCAAGCGTGGCAAAAGGGTCTGCTCGGTGGACAAGGCGAACGTGCTGGAGACCTCGCAGCTCTGGCGCGAGGTCGTAAGCGCCGAGGCGGCGAAGTATCCGGACGTCGAGCTCACGCACATGTACGTCGACAACTGCGCGATGCAGCTCGTGCGCAACCCCAGGCAGTTCGATGTAATCGTCACCGGCAATCTCTTCGGCGACATCCTGTCGGATGAAGCGTCGATGCTCACCGGCTCCATCGGCATGCTGCCTTCCGCGTCGCTCGATGCGGCGGGCAAGGGGCTGTACGAACCGATCCACGGCTCGGCGCCCGACATTGCGGGCCGCGGTATCGCGAACCCGCTCGCGACCATCCTTTCGGCGGCGATGATGCTGCGCTATTCGCTGAACCAGGCGCAGGCGGCCGAGCGCATCGAGGCGGCGGTGAGCCGGGTGCTGCGCGAGGGGCTGCGCACCGCCGACATCGACACCGCGGGCGCGCGCAAGGTCGGGACCGAACAAATGGGCGACGCCCTGGTTGCTGCTCTATAGACTAGCGAAATGTTGAGAGTAGGCATCGTCGGCTGGCGCGGAATGGTGGGGTCGGTGCTCGTGAGCCGCATGCGAGAGGAGCGCGACTTTGACCCTATCGAGCCCGTGTTCTTCTCCACCTCCCGGGCCGGCGCCCAGGCGCCCGCGATCGGCAAGAGCGTGGAGCCGGTGAAGGACGCGATGGACATCGCGGCGCTGAAGTCGCTGCCGGTGATCATCTCCTGCCAGGGCGGCGATTACACCAACGACGTGTATCCGCGCCTGCGGCGCGACGGCTGGAAAGGCTACTGGATCGATGCGGCGAGCGCGCTGCGCATGAAGGACGACGCCGTCATCATCCTCGATCCGGTGAACATGCCGCTCATCAAGCGCTCGCTCGCCGAGGGCAAGCGCGACTACATCGGCGGCAACTGCACCGTGAGCCTGATGCTGATGGGCATGGCCGGGCTGTTCCAGCGTGACGAGATCGAGTGGCTGACGAGCATGACCTACCAGGCGGCTTCGGGCGCCGGCGCCGCCAACATGCGCGAGCTCGTGGCGCAGATGGCGCACATCGGGCGAGCCGCGCAGGCGTTGCTCGACGACCCGGCGAGCGCCGTGCTCGAGATCGACGGCGCCGTGACGGATTCCCTGCGGACGATGCCGAAATCCGAGTTCGGCTATCCGCTTGCCGCGAGCCTGCTGCCCTGGGTGGACAGGGACATGGGCAACGGCCAGAGCCGCGAGGAATGGAAGGCGCAGGCCGAGACGAACAAGATCCTGGGTCGAAATGGTGCACAAATTCCGATCGATGGCGTGTGCGTGCGCGTGGGCGCCATGCGCTGCCACAGCCAGGCGCTCACCATCAAGCTGCGGCGGCCGCTGCCGCTCGATGAAGTCGAAGGCATGCTGGCCGAGGCGAATGACTGGGTTAAGGTGGTGCCGAACCGCCGTGAAGAATCTCTCGCGGAGCTGACGCCGGCGGCAGTGAGCGGCAAGCTGTCCGTGCCGGTCGGCCGGCTGCGGAAAATGCCCATGGGCGAGGAGTACCTTGCCGCCTTTACCGTCGGCGACCAGCTCCTATGGGGGGCCGCCGAGCCCCTGCGGCGCATGCTGCGCATCCTGCTGGAGGCCGGGGTGAGGCACTGAGGAAACTCAGAAAGCCTCTCAATTTGCAGCCGTAAGGCCATGATGTTAAGGTAGTTGTCCGGCCAAAGAATAATTCGGGGGTGGGAAACCGTGCGTAGATCGATCAGCATCGTCGCTGGACTCGCTGCGTGGTTGACGCTTGCGACGGCGGCGCATGCAGCCGGGCTCGGACGCCTCACGGTGCTCTCGACGCTTGGCGAGCCGCTCTCGGCGGAGATCGAGATCGTTTCGCTGCAGCCCGGCGAAGACGAAGGCCTGACTGCGCGGCTCGCTTCGGCCGAGGTGTTTGCGCAGGCGGGCATCGACGTGAATCCCGCGCTGAACTCGGTGCGCATCACGATCGAGCGGCGCGACAAGCGTCCATACCTGCGCGTGACCTCACGCGACTCGATCAGCGAGCCGTTCCTCGATCTGCTGATCGAGCTGCAATGGCCAAGCGGCCGGCTGGTGCGCGAATACACGTTCCTGCTCGATCCGCCGGAGTACCGCGCCCGACAGCAGGCAATCGCCGCCGCGCCGCCGCCGGCAGCGCCTGCGCCGGCAGCGCCTGCGCCGGCAGCGGAGAAGCCGGCGCCTGCAGCGGAGGAGCCGAAGCCTGCGGAGGCGCCGCCAACTGCTGCCGCGCCCGCGATCGAGGCGACGCCGATCCCGGCGCCCGCCACGACGCCGGAAGCGCCTGCAGCAGCAGCCGAACAGCCGGCGGCCGAAAAGCCCGCGGCGGAAACGCCGGCGGGAAACACCTATGAGGTGAAGCGCGGCGACACGCTTGGCGCGATCGCCAAGGCGCGCCTGCCGCCTGGCGTGAGCCTGAACCAGATGCTGGTCGCGATCTTCCGCGCGAATGAGGACGCCTTCATTCGCGGCAACGTAAACCTCGTGCGTACCGGCAAGATCCTCAACATTCCGGAGCCCGACAGCATCGGCACGGTCGATCGCGACGAGGCGAATCGCCTGGTCAAGGAGCAGCACGATCAATGGATGGAGTACCGCAGCCGGCTCGCAGCCGTGGCGGCGCCTGCCGAGGCGGCGGCCGGCCAGCCCGAAGCCGCCGGCCGCATCGAGCCGCAGCCCGAGGCACCCAAGCCGCCACCGCCGTCCGACCAGGTGCGCCTGTCCAAGACGGAGCCCGGCAAGCCGGCCGCGCCCGGTTCACGCGCCGCGCGCGAGGACGATGCCGCCGCGCGCGAGCGCGCGTTGCAGGAGGCGCAATCGCGCACCAGCGAGCTGGAGAAGAACGTAGCCGACCTGCAAAAGCTGCTCGCGCTCAAGAATCAGCAGCTCTCCGAGATCGAGAAAAAGGCCGACGCCAAGCCGGCATCCGTACCGCCGGTAGCGCAAGCACCGGCGCAGCCGCCGGCCGCGCCGGCGAAGCCGGAGGCGCCGAAGCCGGCGGCGGAAGCCCCGAAGCCGCCCGCGGGGGCGCCCCAGCCCTCTGCCGAGGCGCCGAAGCCGCCGCCGGCGCCGAAACCGGCGGCGCCCGCACCGGCCAAGCCGGCAGCAAAGAAGGCGGCGCCGCCGCCGCCCGAGCCAAGCATCATCGACGAGTTTCTGGACAACCCGCTGTACCTGGCGTTGCTCGGCGCGCTGGTCGTCCTGCTCGTCGCGTACTTCGTCTATTCCTGGCGCCGAAAAAAAAACGCCCAAGCTAGGTTTCAGGACAGCGTTCTAGGCGCTGCCGCCGCGGGCGCGGGTGGCGCCTCGCTCGGCGAGCCGACCGCGCCGCCCTCCAGCACCACGACGAGCACCAAGAGCGCGAGCCAGGCGCCCGCCGGCATGGAGGCCGAGGAGGTCGATCCGATCGCCGAAGCGGACGTCTACATGGCGTACGGCCGCGATGCGCAGGCCGAGGAAATTCTGAAGGAAGCGCTGCAGAAAGATGCCAATCGCACCACGGTGCACGGCAAGCTGCTGGAGATTTACGCGCACCGCAA
>DASQIG010000576.1:0-5545 GCA_035631735.1 Burkholderiales bacterium
GTTTCCGGATCGGGCTCGGGCGGCTGCGGTCCGGCTACCCCACCCTCGACCGACGTCCGGTGCACGTTCAACTACTACCAGTTGAGCGGCCTCGGCGCGCTGCTGTTCGGCGGGGGCGCGACAACCGCTGACGTCACCATCCAGGCCACCGCGCCGCATGCCGCCGCGAGCTTCCGCCAGCCGCTAAAGCCCTCTGACGTCAGCGTTCCGCCCGGATATGTGGTTCAAGCAGCGACGTTCACCCCGCAAACCAACGGCGACGCGCAACTTTCGCTGGTAATTCGCATTACCGGAACGCAGTTGTGCGACAACCTTTTGCTCGGTCTTGTCTGCAACCTTCTGCCCGGGTTGTTGGCGAGCCCCGTTGGACCGGTGTCGGTGCAGTTTCCTCAGCTCGCCAATTCGGTAACGCTTCAGGGCACTAAGCTCTCAGCAGCCGTGCGCACGGCGCAGCCGCCTCCCTACGATTTGCTCAGCCCCGTGGCCGGGGCACCGCACTACTGGTTCATGCAGAACGAGTGGTACCGCTACACCTACTATGCGGTTGCACCCGGCACCTCGGCCGCGCAGGCCGGCGGCAATCTGACGGTGAAGTTATTTCCCACCGCCTACGGCAACAACAACGACAAGCGGTTCGTGCTTGCCTTAGTGGGGCCGCCCGTGACCGGCCAAACGCGTCCGAGCACCGCTGTCGCCCAGTACATGGAAGGCGACAATGCCGCCACGGGCGCATCGCCGCGCCAATTCGCCTACCAGGTGTTCACGGCGTCGGGCAACGACCGCATCGCCACGTGCCCCTTCGGCCCCGGGTCATCCGTCTGTGACTAGGCATTGGTTCATGGCAGAACTGCAGCGCGGCTTTTCGCTCGTCGAGATGGCGGTAGTGCTCGCCATCGTCGGTCTGCTGCTCGCGAGTGGGATGTACACGCTTTCCGCGCAGATGGAGCAGCGTGCTCGGGAGGAAACGCAGCGCCGCCTCGAGCAGGCGCGCGAGGCGCTGCTCGGCTTTGCCGTCGCCAATGGTCGGCTGCCGTGCCCGGCCTCCGGCGCTACCACCGGCGTCGAGGCGGATGCGCCGGTCGGAAGCGGAACTTGCACCAATCCGTACAACGGCTTCCTGCCCGCCATTACGCTCGGCTATCAGCCGGTCGACGCGCAGGGCTTCGCCCTCGATGCCTGGAACAACCCCATCCGCTATGCCGTCGCCCAAACGATCAACAGCTGCGTCGGCCCTCCCCCCACGACGCCGCATTTCACCTCCAAAGCAAATCTCAAACAGAACGGCATGTCGTGCCAACCGGGAACGAATGACCTTCTGATATGCCAATCCAGCGTCACGACGCCGGCGCCGGCACCCGGAAGCTGCGGACCGGCGGGCAACGCGCTCACCAACAATAGCCCCAGCGGCACGGTGGTCGCCGTGGTCTTCTCAACCGGCAAGAACTACGTACTCGCCACCACCGCGGCCGCAGCGACCGCTGCAGGCAAGCCGGACGAAGCCGCCAATCTAGACGGCAACTCTGTCTTTATCAGCCACACGCCCACCCCGGCGGACACGCCCGCCGCTGGCGGCGGCGAGTTCGACGACATGGTGATTTGGATCCCTGTCGGCACGTTCTATGGGCGGCTGGCCGCTGCCGGCGTGCTGCCGTAGGCGCGCTCGCCCGCGAGCAGCGCAAAGCACACCTCACCGTCCTCGTTTTTCTCCAGCACCAGCCGGTGGCCGCTCGCCTCCGCCTGGCGTGCCGCCTGGTAGAGGCCGATTCCGAGGCCGCTGGTCGAAGCGACCGGCCCGCGCAGCAGTCCCGCCACGACCTGCGGCGGGACGGCGCTGCCGCTGTCGCAGACGCGAAGGCCCTCCCCGTCCAGTGACACGCGTACGCGGATTTGCGGCTCGTCGCGCCGCTTGGCGAGCGCGTTGCGGATGAGATTGTCGGCGACGCTGTCATAGAGCGCGCGCGGCAGCCGCGCGCCCGGCGCGAGCGTCGCGGTCGCGAATTCCACCGGCTCGCCCTGGTACTGGCGCGCCAGCGTCTCCCACCAGGGCGTCGCGGCCACCCAGGCGTCATTGTCGGCCTGCGGGCGCTGCAGCCGCTCGAGCGTCTGCGCCAGCCGCTCGGCGACGAGCGGCAGCTGGCGGCGCACCAGCGCATTGAGCCGCACCGAATCGGCGTTTTCGGTGCTCGCCACCGAGCACAGCACGTTCAGCGACTGCAGCAGGTTCTTGATGTCGTGCGTGGTGCGTGCCCCGGTCTCGTGCACCGCCTGCAGGTAGCTCGTCTCGCGCAGCTTCTCTTCGCGCAGCTTGGCGGCGTAGAACTCGGCGAGGAGCTGGCCGAGCAGGTGCAGGTGCCATTGCAGCGCCGGGCTCAGCCGGTAGCGCGAGAAGATGCGCAGCGCGAGCTCGCCGCTCGTGAACTCCACCACGTGCGCCGTGCGCTCGCCGTGCTCGCCCTCGGCGCCGCCGGCGCGCCAGGCGACGCCCGCCACCGACGGCAGGCGCTCGAGCGCGGCGATCGCCTCCTCGAGGAAGCGCTCGGGACGCGACTCCTCCTGCAGCGCCCCCGCGAGTACCTGCAGCCAGCGCTCGACCGGCAGGCCGATCGAGAACAGGTAGCGGATGAAGAACACGCCGAGCCCGCCGCCCGAGCGCGGGTTCCAGGCGAGCCCGACCAGCAGCACCGCCGCGGCGGTGAGGAACACCGTGTAGGTGAGCGACTCGAGGTAGCTCGAGTGCGTCAGCGTCATGAACGTGAAGCTGCCGAGGATTACGACCACCAGCAGCAGCATCAGGAACACGCTGTAGAAGAAATCGATGATCTGCGGGCCTTCGGCCGCTTCCGACTCCGCCGGGAACAATGCGATGAGCACGAACAGCAGCGGCAGGGCGTACTCCGCGGCCTGGCGTATCTCCGGCGTGATTTCGCGCCGCGGCGCGATCTCCGGCAAGATCGCGATGGCAAGCAGCGCCAGCAGATAGACCAGCATCACGAGGTAGCAGCGCCGCTGCCACTTGGCGTGATGCTGGTACACCTTGCCGCCGACCAGGCCGGCGATGATCACGACCCAGAAGGCGAGCAGCCACCAGTCCAGGCGCAGCATCACCGCAAAGGCGACCAGCGAGAGGATGAAGCCCTGCGTCGGCGAGACGCGCTGCTCGGCGCGCAGGAACGGCTGCCAGAGGAGCAGCAGGCCGAGGTGCGCGAGCAGCAGCGCGCGCGCCCACGGATCGGCGACGCCCCGGAACACCGCGATGTGCAGCAGGAGCAGCATCGCGATGACCACGAAGCGCCAGTAGCGCTGGCTGTAGCTCCACGTCGCGTTCGCGAGGTGGTTGAACACCGCGTGGTCGAGGCTTGCGTGTTGCATGGGCTCGCGGACTAGTCTACAAACGAAAGCATGCCAGCGTTAATTCTCGGGCGCCTCGTGCTGGTCGAGGCGCGCCGCAGCGGCCTCGTGTGGCTCGCGGCGGCTGCGCTCCTCGCCGGCATTGCCCTGAGCGCCTTCCTGGCGCAGCTCGCCCTCACCGAAAGCCGCCTGCTGCAGGCCGCGGTGGTCGCGGCGCTACTACGCGTCTGCGGCGTGTTCCTGCTCGCGACGCAGGTCGTGGCGAGCGTGCGGCGCGAGATCGACGAGCGCCGCCTCGAGCTGATGCTGGCGCTGCCGCTTTCGCGCGCCGTGCAGTACCTGGGGCGCCTCGCCGGCTTCGCCGCGCTCGGCATCGTGCTCGCCGTGGTGTTCGCACTGCCTCTCCTGCTCTGGGCGAGCGCGCCTGCCGTGCTTGCCTGGGGGCTGTCGCTCGCCTTGGAGCTCGCGCTGGTCGCCGCGGCGGCGCTGTTTTTCGCCATGACGCTCGGCCAGGTCGTAAGCGCGCTTGCCGCCACCGCCGGCCTCTACCTCCTCGCGCGCAGCATCAGCGCGATCCAGGCGATCGCTGCCGGGCCGCTCGCCGAAGACACGCTCGCGCACGAGCTCGCGCGCCGCGCCCTTGACGGCGTGGCACTGCTCCTGCCGGCGCTCGATCGCGTCACCCGCACCGAGTGGCTGCTCTACGCGACGCCCGATGCCCGCAGCTACATTTCGCTGCTCGGGGGGATGCTTGTTTACGTCGCGCTGCTCGCAGCCGCCGGGGTTTTCGACTTCGCGCGCCGCGCCGCATGACGCGTGACGAGCGAGCGCTGCGCGAGCTGCCCGCCGGGCTCTGGCTCGCACTGGCGCTCGCCCTTGCCGCGCAGATTGCCTGGCGAGCCTATGAGCCCTCGCCGAGCGTGCGCGAGGCCGATCTGCCGCCCGCGCCTACGAGCGCGGCGCTGCGGCTCGCGAGCTTCGGCGAGCCCGAGGCGGCGGCGCGGCTCGCCATGCTTTATCTGCAGGCCTTCGACTACGGCGGCGCGAACGCCAGCCCCTATCGCCGCCTCGACTACGGGCGGCTCGTCGACTGGCTCGCGGCAATCCTCGAGCTCGATCCGCTAAGCGATTACCCGCTCTTCGCCGCGGCGCGTGTCTACGCCGAGAACCCTGACCCGGCGAAAAGCCGCCTGATGCTGGAGTTCATCTACCGCGAGTTCTTCGCCGATCCGGACCGGCGCTGGGCAGCGCTCGCGCATGCGGCGCTGCTTGCCAAGCACCGGCTCAAGGACCTGGCGCTCGCCCGGCGCTACGCCGCGGCGATCCAGCGCAACGCGCGCTCGCCCGACGTGCCGCTATGGGCAAAGCAGATGGAGGTGTTCATCCTCGAGGACCTGAACGAGCTCGCGGCCGCCCGCATCATGCTCGGCGGCATGCTCGCGAGCGGTGCGATCCACGACGCCGACGAGGCGCGCTTCCTGCGCCAGCGGCTCGATGAGCTCGAGCGCCGGCTGGCCTCGCGCGCGAAGTAGACCGTCGAAGCTGCGACAGTTCTGTCGACAATTCGACGAATCTTCTTTCACTTTCGCTCCTAAGCCATTGTTTGAAAGATGTGTTACGCTCGGCACAAGTCTTGCTGAGCAAGCGGCAATTTAGGGAGGAAGCATGAGATCGCGGCATACAACCCAAGGCTTCACGCTGGTCGAGATCGCCATCGTGCTGGTCATCATCGGCCTGCTCCTGGGCGGCATCCTGAAAGGCCAGGAGATGATCACCCAGGCGAAGATCAAGAACGTCATCGCCGACTTCTCCGGCATCTCGGCCGCCTATCACGGCTACGTCGACCGCTATCACAAGATCCCGGGCGACGATCCTTGCGCCGGGTCGTCCAACAGCGCGGTCAGCGCGGCGATCTGCGGCAGCGCTACCGCGCGCTGGGGCACGAACACCGCGCACGGCGACGGCAACGGCATCGTCCAGGGCTCCTACAAGAGCACGACCATCACCGACGAGTCGATGCTGTGGTGGGACCACCTGCGCCGCGCCGGCTTCGTCTCCGGCACGGGTGTCGCGCAGCCGTTCAACGCGCTCACCGGCATCATCGGCGTGCAAACCGGCGATGCACAGTCTGCCACCTCGCCCGGTCCGACGATGAAGGACGCTGGCGGCAACGGCTTCGTCGGCATCATCATCTGCT
>DASQIG010000577.1:0-3521 GCA_035631735.1 Burkholderiales bacterium
CCGCTGCCGCGCAAGCCTTCGAGCTGGAGCGCGGCCATTGCACAGCTCCCCGGATTTCCCGAAGAGGCGAAGCCGAAGCTGCCGCCGATCGCGGACGGCAAGGCGCGCGCGGTGTCATCCGGCATGTCGGACGAGGACGAGGCGAGCGAGCCGACGCCGCGAACGTAATACGATTGCGAATTCGGGGCCAGGCCCCGAATTCCGCATGGAGCGCATCCTCACAACCCACGTCGGCAGCCTGATCCGGCCGCCGGCCCTGCGGGAATTCATCCGCGCGCGGCAAAAGCGCGAGCCGTATGACCGCGCGGCGTACGAGCGCTGCCTCGCGCAGTCGGTGAAGGACGTGGTGCGCCGGCAGGTCGAGCTCGGCATCGACATCCCGAGCGACGGCGAGTTCGGCAAGTCGATCAGCTGGTCGCAGTACGCGCTCGAGCGGCTCGCGGGCTTCGAGCGCCGGCCGGCGGCGCCGGGCGCGAACCCGTTTGCGCGCGGCGCCGATCGCGCGCGCTTCGCCGAGTTCTACGCCGAGCTCGATTCGGCCGAAGGTCCGCCGGCGAGCGCCGCTGCCAGTGGCTCGCTTGCCGTGTGCGTGGGGCCGATCGAGTACACCGGGCACGAGGAACTCCAGCGGGACATCGCGAACTTCAAGGCGGCGCTCGCGGCCGCCGGGGCGAAGCAGGGCTTCCTGCCGGTGGCGGCGCCGGCGAGCGTGATTCCCGACCGCAAGAACGAGTACTACGCGAGCGACGAGGAGTGCGTGCGCGCCATCGGGCGCGCCATGCGCACCGAATACCAGGCGATCGTCGACGCCGGGCTCTACCTGCAGCTCGACGACGCGCGGTTCGCGGTGACCTACGACCGCATGGTGCCGCCGGCCAGCTTCGCCGATTACCGGGGCTGGGTCGAGATGCATGTCGAGGTAATGAACCAGGCGCTCGCCGGCATTCCCCCCGAGCGGGTGCGCTATCACGTGTGCTGGGGCAGCTGGCCGGGGCCGCACACCACCGATGTGCCGCTGAAGGACGTGGTCGATCTCATCCTGCGGGTGAATGCGGGGGCCTATCTCATCGAGGGCGCGAACCCGCGCCATGAGCACGAGTGGCGCGTCTGGGAGCGCGCCAAGCTGCCGCCGGCGAAAAGGCTCGTGCCCGGCGTGATCAGCCACGCCACCAACATCGTCGAGCACCCGGAGCTCGTCGCCGAGCGCCTCGTGCGCATCGCGCGGCTCGTCGGTCGCGACAACGTGATGGCCGGCACGGACTGCGGCTTCGCGCAGGGGCCGTTCCACCGCCGCGTGCATCCGTCCATCATGTGGGCAAAGCTGGAGGCGCTGGTCGCCGGCGCCCGGCTTGCCACCGAGCAGCTTTCCTGAGGAGAGGCCATGAACCATGTCTACAAGAGCATCGAGCTGACCGGCTCTTCGCCGAAAGGACTCGAGCGGGCGATCGCGAACGCCGTCGCCAAGGCGTCGAAGACGCTGCACAACCTGCGCTGGTTCCAGGTGATCGACACGCGCGGCGAGATCGAAGGCGGAAAAGTGGCGCACTGGCAGGTAACGATGAAGGTGGGCTTCACGCTCGACTGAGATGAAGGTATTGGTGCTCGGCGCCGGCGTCATCGGCGTCACCTCCGCGTGGTACCTGGCGAAGAGCGGGCACGAAGTGACGGTCGCGGACCGGCACGACGCCGTCGGCGAGGAGACCTCGTTCGCCAACGGCGGGCAGATCTCCGTCTCGCACGCGCAGCCGTGGGCGAATCCGCAGGTGCCGGCGAAGATCCTGCGCTGGCTCGGGCGCGAGGATGCGCCACTCCTGTTCCGGCCGCGCGCCGATCTGCAGCAATGGCGCTGGGGACTCGCGTTCCTGCGCGAATGCACCGCCGCGCGCTACCGGCACAACACACGGCAGCTCGTGACGCTCGGGCTCTACAGCCGCGCAAGCCTCCAGGCGCTGCGTGCCGAGACCGGCATCCGGTACGACGAGCTCGCCCGCGGCATCCTGCACTTCTTTACCAACGAGCGCGAATTCGATGCCGCTTCGATGTCCGCCCGCACCCTGCGCGAGCTTGGCTGCGACGTCGAGATGGTGGATGCGCGCCGCTGTGTCGAGATCGAGCCGGCGTTGAAAGGCGTGCCACTCGCCGGCGGCAGCTGGTCCGCAAGCGACGAGTCGGGCGACGCGCTCAAGTTCACCCGCGCGCTCGCCGCGCTTTGCCTCCAGCGCGGCGTGCAGTTCCGCGCCGGGCGCGTGGCCGCATTGCAAGCGCAGGGCGGGCGCATCGCCGGGGTCAGGCTGGAAGGTGCGAACGAATTGCTGCGGGCGGACGCTTATCTGGTTTGCCTGGGTTCCTATAGCCCGCTCTACCTGCGAGCGCTCGGCATGCGGGTCGCTATCTATCCGCTGAAGGGCTACTCGATCACGCTACCGGTCGTGGAAGCGAGCCGCGCGTACACGGTGTCGCTGACCGACGATGAGCACAAGCTGGTGTTCTCGCGGCTCGGAGAGCGGCTGCGGATCGCGGGAACCGCCGAGCTCGACGGCTATAACACGCAGCTCAACGAGGTGCGCTGCCGCGCCATCCTGCGCCGCACGCTCGAGCTCTTTCCCGGCGCGGGCGACCCCGAGCGGGTGCAGTACTGGACGGGCCTGAGGCCCGCGACGCCGTCAAACGTGCCCTACATCGGCGCCACGCGCTATCCGAACCTCTACCTCAACACCGGGCATGGGACGCTCGGCTGGACGCATGCCTGCGGCAGCGGCCGCGCGATCGCCGATATCGTGAGCGGCCGGCGGCCCGAGATCGACTTTGCATTCACTGGCGCCTCGTCCAATCGGCCTATGGCGGCGGCGGGAAGCAGCGCAACACCCGCGCGGGTACGCGCGCGCTAATGCGCCATGCTCGCGTGGGCGCTGCGCTTCCTCATGGCCGCGATCGTGGTGGTCCTCATCGCGCTCGGCGACATAGGAGAGGGCGCATCGCTCGTCCTTAAGATCGGGGTCGGCGTCCTGCTCGCGCTCTGCACCGTATCGCTCTACGCCGCGTACGGCCGCCGGCGCTGAAAAAAAAGCGGGCCGCTAGGCCCGCGTTTTACATTAAATCCAGGGAAAGCTACTTCGACTTGCTCGAGCCGGTGGCGGCGTTGCCGTCCTTCTGCTTGTTGCCCGCAACCTTGTCCTTGACGCCCTTCAGGTCCTTTTTCGTCATGACCGTCAGGTACTCGGTGCGCGAGAGCTTGCCGTCACCGTCCTTGTCGGCTTCCTTGAAGTGCTTGGCGAGCCAGGGGTTCTTCGCCGCCTCGGAGCGCGACAGGTAGCCGTCGTTGTTCTTGTCGAGCTTGTTGAAACCCGGGTCCTCCTTCGCATTGTCGGCAGCCAGCGCCGCACCGGTGGCGAGCGCCAGGCTTGAAACGCCGATCAGGAGCGTTTTCGCAAACTTCATACAGTCCTCCAGTTTCCTGAGTAGAAAAGCAAGAGAACCGCTGCAGGATTCGTGCCGCGGCCGGCGTGCCGGCCGGCGGGTGG
>DASQIG010000578.1:0-3584 GCA_035631735.1 Burkholderiales bacterium
TGGTGCCGCTCGCCGTGGTGCTGATTCCCGGCGCGAAAGTCGTGCCGTGGCTCTACAGGTGGCGCATCAATGCGCGCATCTATCGACGCTACGGCGAGCTGATGGAGCTCGAGCGCATGACGTTCGGCCAAACCACGCCAGCGCAGCGTAGCGATCTCCTCAAGCGCCTCGACGAGATCGAGAGGCGCATTGTCACGGCCAAATTACCGCCCTCCGCCGCCGAGCAGCTCTACGTGCTGCGCCAGCACATCGAGTTCGTGCGCAACCGTCTTCTCCAGGAGCAGGCAATCGCTACACGCTGATCCGCCGGCTTGAGCCGAACGGACTGTTTTCGGTTCCATCCGTCAACGGCGCCGTTTGCGCCGCGCCTTCTCCCTGCGGATGTCGTCGATGACTTTCGCCGGCCTCAGCTTGAGCGCCCGCGCGATGCGCCGCGCGAGCTGGATGTTCGGCAACGCCTTGCCGCTGCGATAGTGGCTGATCCGGCTGTGGACGACGCCGAGGCGCGCCGCGAGTGCCGCGTCGGTTCGGCAGCCGAGCTCCGACTTCGCCGCGTCGAGGTATTGGTTGATGTTCACGCGCGCTGCGCGGCGTCTAGGCTTTGCTGATCAGCCGCAGCAAGGCCGCCGGGTCGTAGGGCTTGGCGAGGAAGTAATTGAAGCCGGCCATGGTCCCCAGGATCTGCTCGGCCGATTGCTTGTACAGACCGCTGATGGCAATGAGGAGAGGACGGCTTTCCCCGTAGCGCCGGCGAATGTCGCGTGCGACATCCCAACCGCTCGCATCCGGCATGGCGATGTCGAGGAGCACCACGTCGGGATCGAAACTCTCGAGCAGCGGCATGACGTCGCCGCCCTTGTAGACGCCACGAGTGTCGTGGCCATCGTCGCGCAGCAGCTGCATCAGCGTGAACACGGTGTCGCGCTCGTCGTCAGCGACAAGGATGCGTAGCGGTGTCGTCATGGGCGGGCGATTGTATTGGCCGCGAACAGCGCTCGGCCCGGCTTCGTGTAGCGATTTCCACTAGAAAAGCGCGCGCTGTTTCGCTATGTCACTTCGCTCGTGGTGATCGCCAGCGGCTAATCCGAAGGCAACAGCGTTCGCACGCCGGCCTGCCGCAGTACGGTGCGCCCCTGCTCGGCGAGCACGGGGCCGCCTTGCGCGTACAGCCGGCCGATTTCCATATCCGCGCAGGTCGCGAGCGCCTGTTTCGCATCGGCGATCTGCCCCTCGTCGAACGGCACTGCGACGCGCTGCTTGAAGCACTCCTCGATGCCGAGGTAGAGCCGCCCGGGCACCGGGCTCGGCGAGCTCATCGCCATGAGGCGCAGCGCCGAAAGCTCGCCCGCCAGGAAACGCTCGGGCGCCTCGCGCGCCGCGAGCGCGCGGTAGATGGCGCCGTCGGTGACCCGCTGGGCGGCAATGACGACTGCGAGCGCCGCCACCGCGAGCATGATCGCGATGGCGAGCTGGAATCTGGTGACCACCAGCTTGGGCGCGACGCGCTGCGGCGGTGCCGGCGCATCCGCCGGTGCCGGCAAATCGTCGAGGAAACGGCGTTCGAGCGCGCCTGGATCGAGCATGGGCTTTCTTGCTGCTGCCTGTTAGATGGGGCCGCGGCCCCGTCGTTCAATGGCGACGCGCTACTGTTTCACCGCGGCCACCAGGCGCTTGACAAAGTCGTCGAGCGCGTCGCGCTCGATCCAGCGTACCACCGCAACGAGATCGTGGTCGGGATCGACATAGATCATGTTGGTGCCGTTGCCAAGATGCGCGAAGGCGCCCGGCGGCGCGCTCGGCAGCAGCTTGCGGTCGCGGTTGTTGTACCAGTTCATGAAGCCGTAGCTCGGCTGCACCGGCGTCGGCGTGAGCGCCCATTGCACCCATTGCTCGGAGATGAGCTGGCGGTCTTTCCATTTCCCACGCCGCAACGTCAGTACACCGAAGCGCGCCATGTCGTAGGCATTGATGAACATGCCGCCGCCCCAGTGCCCGCCGCCGGACACCGACTGCACCAGCGTGCCGTCGAGCACGATCCAGGAATTCTCGTAGCCGTACCAGCGCCAGGTGGTGGAGGCGCCGATCGGATCCATGATGTTTTCCTTCAGCACCTGCGGCAGCGGCCGGCGCCAGACATTGAGCAGCGCGAGCGCAAACACGTTCACGCGCACGTCGTTGTACTTGTACGTCGTCCCGGGCGGGTTGCGCCGCCGCGTCAGCCACTCCTGCGGCTTGTCGCTCGGGCGATCGGCCCAGTCGGGCTTGTCCCAGAGCGTGCCCTCCCAGTCGCTCGTCTGGCGCAGGAGATGGTTCCAGGTGATTCTCCGGTTGTGCGGCGTCTCGAACAGGTAGAGCAGCTCGGTCTCGCCGTCCACCACGATGGGCGGCACGTAGTCGCGCACGAGGTCGTCGATGCTGCGGATGAGGCCGCGGTCGTAGGCGACGCCAGCCAGACTCGACAGGAAGCTCTTGGTCACGCTATGCGTCATGTCGACGCGCGCGGGCTCGCCCCATTCGGCGACGATGTAGCCGCGGCGCACGATGACTCCGGCCGGGTCGCCGCGGTCCTTGAGCGGGCCGATGGGATTGCCGTGCGGCTCGCGGCCGAAGGTCTGGAAATGGTTGAGCGTGAGATCGCGCGGATTCTTCGACTCGGCCGCGATCGCGAAGTCCACCGCTTCCTTCAGCCGCTGGGCGTCGAGGCCGACTTCCGCCGGGTTCTTCCGCTGCCAGACGGCGTCCGGGTAATACGGCTGCGCCGAGGCGGCGAGCGAAACCAGCAGGAACGCAAGCAGTAGCAGCCGGTGCACGTGCGCAGTTTAGCCTGACGCCGTGTCGAAAAATGGCTACAGCAGCATCGGCGTATTCCGACCTCGGCCTATCGCGTTTTTTGCTAGCGTTGCAATGGCCATGGACGACGTCCGTTCGCTGCGGATACTGATCGTCGACGACAACCCGGACACGCTCCTGACGCTGGGCACGCTGCTGAAGGCGGACGGCCACGTGATTCGCACGCTGGCAAACGGGACGCTGGCCATCGAGGCGGTCAGCGAGTTCGAGCCCGATATCTGCATCCTCGACATCCAGATGCCGGGGGCCAACGGCCTGGTGATCGGCCGGGAGCTGGCAGAGGCCTATGGTGCAGCGCGCCCGTTCCTGATCGCCATCTCCGGCAAGTTCTTCAGCGCCGCGGACCGGCTCGTCGCGCTGAAGTGCGGCTTCGACCACTTTCTGCAGAAGCCGGCCGACCCGCGCGAGCTCTCCAGCGTCGTGAACGAAGCTGGCCGGCGCAAGGGCGCGGGCGCGTCGTCCTGATTCACTCCTCGAGCGCGCTGCGCAGCTTGTCCGGCGCGACGCGCACGTCGACGCCGGCGCGCTCTTCCTGCAGCGTCATGGCGACGCGGAAATCGCGGTCGATCCAGCCGCGCTCGATGCCGCGCGACAGCTCATCCAGCGCGATCTGGCCGATCTGCATCGGCACGCCCGCTTCGCGCGCAAGCTCGAGCGCGAGCTTCGCGTCCTTGTGCGCAAGGCGCAGGCTGAACGCCGCCGGATCGTATTTGCCCGGCAGGAAATGCTCCGCC
>DASQIG010000579.1:0-1853 GCA_035631735.1 Burkholderiales bacterium
CGGTTCCTGCATACGCCGTCGTTCCTCGGGCTCAAATATTCCGACGACTTCATCGTGCTCGAGATCGCGTTCATCGCCGGCCGGCCGAAGGAGACGCGCCTCGCGCTGCTCAAGGAGTTGAACGCGCGCATCGTCGCCGGCGCCGGCATCTCGCCCGACGACCTGATGATCGCGCTCGTCGAAGGGCCGGGCGAGAACTTCTCGTTCGGACAGGGCCTCGCGCAACGCGCGTTCGTCTCACAGGCACCCGCAAGCAGCGCCGCATGAAGCTCGCCGGCAAAGTCGCGCTGGTCACCGGCGCAAATAGCGGCATCGGTCTCGCCACCGCGACGCAGTTCGTGCGCGAGGGCGCCTACGTCTACATCACCGGACGGCGCGAAGCGGAGCTGGCGCGCGCCGCGGCGGCCATCGAGCGCAATGTCACTGCTGTAGCGGGCGACGTATCCAAGCCTGCCGATCTCGATCGGCTCTTCGCACAGATCAAGCGCGAAAAGGGCAGGCTCGACGTGCTGTTCGCCAATGCCGGCGTCGCGAAATACGCGCCGCTCGGCACGATCACCGAGGAGTTCTACTACTCGATCTTCGACACCAACGTGAAGGGCGTCATCCTTACGGTGCAGAAGGCGCTGCCGCTGATGCCGGATGGCAGCGCGATTGTCCTGAATGCCTCCATTGTCGGCAGCAAAGGCCTGGCGGCGAACAGCGTTTATGCCGCGAGCAAGGCCGCGGTGCGCTCGTTTGCGCGCACCTGGACCACGGATCTCAAGGCGCGCCGCATCCGCGTGAACGCGGTGAGCCCGGGTACCATCGACACGCCCGGCCTGAGCGACCTGCTCGCCTCGGCGCAGGCGGGCGAAGAGCGGCGCAAGGCGATCAGCAGCGCCGTGCCGCTCGGCAGGTTTGGCACGCCCGACGAGATCGCGAAAGCCGTGGCGTTCCTCGCCTCGGACGACGCAAGCTACATCACTGGGGCGGAGCTGTTCGTCGACGGCGGCTTCGCGCAGGTCTAGTGATGTCGGGCGCCGAAGAAACCATCGCTCGCTGGCGCGCCGAGGAGCAGGCGGTGCGCGCGCGCCTTTCCGCGCCGGGCTATGTCCGCCCGGAGCAGGTCCGCGGCCGCACCGGGCTCGAGACGCTGCAGGCGATTTTCGCGGGCGAGCTGCCGAGCCCGCTGATCGGCGAGACGCTCGACTTCGTGCCGATCCACATGGAGCCGGGCACGGCGGTGTTCCAGGGCCGCCCGCAGCTCAAGCACTACAACCCGCTCGGCAGCGTGCATGGCGGCTGGTTCGCCACGCTGCTCGACTCGGCGCTCGGCTGCGCGGTGCATTCGGCGTTGCCCGCGGGAAAGGCGTACACGACGCTCGAGCTCAAGGTGAACATCGTGCGCGCGCTCACGGACGCGGTGCCGCTGGTGCGCGCCGAAGGCAAGCTGATCCATCTCGGGCGGCAGATGGCGACCTCGGAAGCGCGTCTCGTCGGCCCGGACGGCAAGCTGTACGCGCACGCAACCACCACCTGTCTGGTCTTCGACCAGCAGTGAGCCGGCGCATGGACGAGCGAACACGCGCGCTGCTCGAAGCGCCGATCGCGCCCACGCTGCTGCGGCTCGCGGCGCCGAACATGCTGGTGATGGTCGTGCAGGCAGCCGTCGGCTTGGTCGAGACCTATTTCATCGGCAAGCTCGGCACCGACGCGCTCGCCGGCGTGGCACTCGTGTTTCCGGTGGTGATGCTCATGCAGATGATGTCCGCAGGTGCCATGGGCGGCGGCATCTCGTCGTCGATCGCACGCGCGCTCGGCGCCGGCCGCCGCGCCGATGCGAACGCGCTTGCGCTGCACGCGCTCGTCAT
>DASQIG010000580.1:0-1807 GCA_035631735.1 Burkholderiales bacterium
CCGAGCACGATGAGCAGCCCCTGCTCGGTGAGCGCGAGGTCGAACGTGTCGCCGCCCGTGAGATCGGCGGGCTGGAACGTGCCGTAGAGATCGTAACCCGGCACCTGCGGCATGGCGGCGGGGAGCGTGCTCATCTGCACCACGCGCGCGGTCTCCATCTCGCGCCGCAGCTTCTCGCCCTCGATCACCTGCTGCATCATAAGCGTGCGCTGCAGCGCTATCGCGCACTGCGCGGCGAGCACGACGCCGAGCGCCTCGTCCGCGCTATCGAACACGCTCTGGCGTTTGTTCAACACCTGCATCACGCCCACCAGCGCGCCCTTGTGATCGATGAGCGGCAGCGCGAGCAGGCAGCGCGTGCGGTAGCCGCTCTTGCGATCGACGCTTGGATCGAAGCGCGCATCGGCGTAGCAGTCCGGCACGTTGATCACCTCTCGGGTGCGCGCGCACGTGCCGACGATGCCGACGCCGGCCGCCAGGCGCACCGGCGCGATGTCCGACGCAACGCGCAGCACGAGCTCGTCGGTCTCGGGCTCGTAGAGCCAGACCGAGGCGCGCTCGGCGCCGAGCACCAGCGTCGCCGCGTCCATCACCTCGGCGAGCATCGTCGCGAGATCGTAGGGCGCCGCCAGTTTGCCGGCGAGCGCGAGGATCGGCTCGAGATTCATCCCGGCCGCAATGTACCGCATGAGGGAATTCGGGGACGGAGCCCGAATTCCTGCTAGGCGGACGCGCCGGCTATTCGACCTTGACGCCGCGCGCCTGCACCACCTTCACCCATTGCTGGTACTCGCGTGTGATGAGCGCATTCAACTCCGCGGGCTTGCTCCCCACCGCGATGCAGCCCTGCGCGAGGAGCTGCTCCTTCATCTCCGGCGCGGTGATGAGCGCGGCCACTTCGCGCTGTATGCGATCGACCAGCACGGCAGGCATGCCGGCCGGGCCCAGCAACGCGTACCAGAAGTCGATCTCGTAGCCGGGCAGCCCGGCTTCGGCCGTCGTCGGCACATCGGGCAGGGTCGGATAGCGGCTGGGTCCGGCCGCGGCCAGCGCGATGAGCCGGCCGTTCTTCAGGTGCTGATAGGCGGAGATCGGCGTCGCATAGGTGATCTGGATGTCGCCGGCGAGGACGGCCGTCATCGCGAGCGAGATGCCCTTGTACGGCACGTGCACCATCTCGATCCCGGTGAGCTGCTGCATCAGCTCGCCGGCGAGATGCACCGTCCCGCCGACGCCGGAAGAGCCGTACTTGATCTCGCCCGGGTGCGCCTTCGCATACGCGATCAGCTCGCGCAGCGATTTCGCGGGCAGGGCGGGATTCGCGAGGATCAGCGCCGGGCCGGAACCGACGAGCGTGATGGCGCTGAAGTCCTTGTTGATGTCGAAGGGCAGCTTCGAGACCGCGGCGTTGCTCGCGTGTGACGAGAACGTCATGAGGAGCGTATAGCCGTCCGGCGCGCTGCGCGCGACGAGCTCGGCGGCGATGTTGCCCGAGGCGCCGAGCTTGTTCTCGACCACGATCGCCTGGCTCCAGCGCTCGCCGAGCTTCTGCGCCAGGAGCCGCGCGATGATGTCCGTGCCGCCGCCCGGCGCGAAGCCGACCACGACGCGCACCGGCTTCGCCGGGTACGGTTGCGCCCAAGCGACGGTGGCAAGCAGCACAAGGGCGAGCAACAGCCGGTGCATTGCCGTATCGTAGCCGCACCACACCGGAGGGGGGAGCCATGGCTCATACCGGCGGCTGCCTGTGCGGCGCCATACGCTATGCGATCGATGCGCCGCTCGCCGAGCTGCGCGAGTGCCATTG
>DASQIG010000581.1:0-2965 GCA_035631735.1 Burkholderiales bacterium
GCCGCGCGCGTCACCTTCGCGCCCTCGATCGGGCCGGCGAACAGAATTCCCTGGCCCGGCTGCTCCGGGGTGCGGCGTGCGAACACGACTTCGAGATCCGCACCCGCTTTCGCCAGCGCCTCGAGCTTCTCGGCCGCGCCCCCCGCACGATCATCGATGACTGTCATCCACACGTCGATGCGGCTCGCTTTGATCGCCATGGCTGCCTCCTACTAGGAAGTGGACTGGGAGGCATAATCTACTCCCATGGATGAGCGCGCGATAGTGCGAAAGCGGGAGATCGACGGGGCGGTCGCCGACGTGCGCGCCATCGAGCGCGCCGAAGGCGTGACTCGCGAGTGCCTGGAAAAGATAAAGCGGCGGTTGATCCGTCTTGCAGCGCGGCAAGACCTGTTCACCGCGCGCGATTTCCCGCCGCCGGAGCCCGGCGGCAAGCGCAATTCCTGCCTCTACCGGGTATCCGAGGATCCGGACCACCGCTTCGCGCTATATGTAAATTCGTCGTTCGGCAACTACGGCACGCCGGCTCACAATCACACCACGTGGGCGGTGATCGTCGGCGTGAGCGGCGAAGAGCTCAACCGCTTCTACCAGCGCGCTGAGCTGGGCGTGCGCGAGACCGGCAGCGCGGTGGTGAAGCAGGGAACCGGCGTCGCGTTCATGCCGGATGACCTCCATTCGATCCACATCGCCGCCCCGCTCGTCAATTTCCACATGTACGGCCTCGCGCTCGAGCAGCTCCATCTGCGGGAGTACTTCAAGGCCGATGAGCGCGCCTGGAAGGTGTTCCCGGCGCATTCCGACATCCGCGAAGCACGCGGGTGACCAGCGCGGCGGAGCTCCGCCGCCGGCTCGCCCGGCACGGCGAGCTTGCGCTTCTCGATGTGCGCGAGCAGGGCGTGCATTACCGCGGCCATCCGTTCTTCGCCAGCTCGGCGCCGCTCTCCAGGGTGGAAATGCTGATCGCCGATCTCGTGCCCCGGCGCGGTGCACCGATCGTCGTGTTCGACGCCGGCGAAGGACTTGCCGGCAAAGCGGCGGCGCGACTGGCCGCGCTCGGCTACCCCGACGTAACGGTGCTGGACGGCGGCTGCGCGGCCTGGCAGGCCGCGGGCGGCGAGCTCTTCAGCGGCATCAACGTGCCGTCGAAGGCCTTCGGCGAGCTCGTCGAGCACCGCTACGCCACCCCGCGCATTAGCGCCGAGGAGCTGCGCGAGCTGCAGGCGTCCCAGGCCGACATGGTGGTGCTCGATTCGCGGCCGTTCGAGGAATACCAGCGCATGTGCATTCCGGGCGGTATCGACACGCCCGGCGCGGAGCTTGCCTACCGCGTGCACGATCTCGCGCCGGATCCCGGCACGCTGGTGGTGGTGAATTGCGCCGGCCGCACGCGCAGCATCATCGGCTGCCAGTCGCTGCGCAACGCGGAGATTCCGAATCGCGTCGTGGCGCTCAAGGACGGCACCATGGGCTGGGAGCTCGCCGGCTACGGCTGCGAGCGCGGCGCGGCGCGCCGGGCGCCCGATCCGTCGCCCGCCGGCCGCGCCAAAGCACAGGCGCTCGCCGACCAGGTCGCGCGGCGCCACGGCGTGAAATTCGCCGGCGCCGGTCTGGTGCATCGCTGGCTCGCGGATCCGAAGCGCACGACGTATCTGCTGGACGTGCGCACACGCGAGGAATTCGAAGCGGCGCACCTCGCCGCCTCGCGTCACGCGCCGGGCGGGCAGCTCGTGCAGGCGACCGACGAGTACATGGCGGTGCGACACGCGCGCGTCGTGCTCGTAGACCCGGAGCGCGTGCGCGCCATCATGACCGCCTCGTGGCTCGGACAGCTGGGCTGGCATGACGTCTACGTGCTGCCGACACTCGCCGGGCTTGCGCTCGAACGCGGCGCCCGCCCGCCAACCGTGTTGGGCCTGCGGCCGTGGCCGACCGCGCGTCACACCGAGGGCGTGGTGCTCGATTTCTCTACGAGCCTGCGCTTTCACCACCGTCACATTCCCGGCGCGTGGTGGGTGGTGCGCTCGCGCCTGGACGAGGCGCGCCGCCACATCGGCGAAGCCAAGGCGCTGACGCTCACGTCGGAGGACGGCGTGCTCGCGCAGCTCGCCGCGCCGGATGTGGCTGCGCTGTGGCCCGGTGCTACTGTGCGCGTGCTCGACGGTGGCAACGCCGGCTGGGCCGGTGCCTGGGAATCCGGCACCGAGCGTGCGACGACGACGCGCGACGACGTCTGGTACAAGCCCTACGATCACGTGGCGGGCTTCGAGGAGCATGCGCGCGACTACCTCGCCTGGGAAGTCGCCCTCATCGAGCAGATCAAGCGCGACCCGACGATCCGCTTTGGAATTCCGTACTAAGTACGTAATTATTTTTTAGGCTCGTGGTCGTCCATCTCATCGACGGGACGTACGAGCTTTTCCGCCACTTCTATGGACTGCGTCGGTTCAGGAAGCAGGATCCGCCTTTGGGCGCGGTGGCAGGGGTCCTCCATACGGTGTTGCAGCTGATCGAAAAGGGCGCGACGCACCTCGGCGTAGCGACCGATCACGTCATCGAATCGTTCCGCAATGGCCTGTGGCCCGGCTACAAGACGAGCGAGGGCATGGAGCCGGCGCTGCTCGCGCAGTTCCACCCGCTCGAGGAGGCGCTCGCTGCGATGGGCGTCGCGGTGTGGCCGATGGTCGAGCTCGAGGCAGACGACGCGCTCGCCTCCGCCGCGCATCTCGCGGCGGCGGATGAGCGCGTCGAGAAGGTCTGCATCTGGACGCCGGACAAGGACCTCGCGCAATGCGTGCGCGGCGAGCGCGTGGTGCAGATGGACCGCAAGAGCAACAAGATGCGCGACGCGGCCGCCGTGCGCGAGAAATACGGCGTCGAGCCGCAGCGCATCCCCGATCTGCTGGCGCTGGCCGGCGATGCGGCGGACGGCTATCCCGGCATCGCCGGCATCGGCGACGTGACC
>DASQIG010000582.1:0-3100 GCA_035631735.1 Burkholderiales bacterium
CAGCGGTTCGAGTCTCAAGGGCTTTCAGCAACCTGAAGAGCTCGCGGTAGGCGCGCGGCGGCCGGCCCTCCTGCTGCTCGCGCCGCGCGTTGCGAATCAGCGTGCGCAGCGCCTGCAGGTCGGCACCGGCATGGCTCGCGACATAGCCGGTGAGCGCGCCGTCGTCGCCGATCAGCCGCTCGCGCAACGCTTCGAGGCGCCGATGGCGCGCGGCCGCCTCGGCCGATTGGCCGCCGAGCTCGTCGAGCTGCGCGCGGATCGGCTCCGGATCGACTTCGCGCATCAGGCGGCCGATGTATTGCATCTGGCGGCGCTTGCCCTCGTGGCTCTTGATGCGCTTCGCCTCGCGTACCGCGGCTGCCAGCGCTTCGGGCAGCCCGAGCGCGCCGAGCTGCGCATCAGGCAGCTCGACCAGCGTCGCGCCGAGCACCTGCAGCTCGTGCATTTCCTTTTTGCGGCGGGTCTTGCTGAGCCGTGACGAAACCGAGTCATCGTGCATCGCGGTTATCATAGCGCCCCCATGCCGAAGCGCCACGGTTTCACCTTCGCTCCCGCCGCGCTTCGCCAGATGGCCGAGCAGGTGCTCGCGCGCGCAAAGCGCGCCGGCGCGAGCGGCTGCGACTGCGAAGTGTCCGAGGCCTACGGCCTCACCGTCAGCGTGCGCCGCGGCAAGCCCGACACCATCGAGCACAACCGCGACCGCTCGCTCGGCGTCACGATCTACTTCGGCGAGCGGCCGAAGGTGCGCCGCGGGCACGCGAGCACGTCGGATCTCTCGGGCGCCGCGCTCGAGCAGACGGTGGACGCTGCCGCCGCGATCGCGCGGCACACGGCGCAAGACGATTGCGCCGGGCTGCCGGAGCCGGAGCTGCTGGCGCGCGAGCCGCGCGACCTGGATTTATTCCACCCGTGGGAGCTCGGCACCGAGGAGGCGATCGCCCTGGCGAAGCGCTGCGAGGACGCAGCGTTCGCCACCGCGCGGGTGATCCGCAACTCGGAGGGCGCGACGATCTCCACGCAGCAGTCGCAGTTCGTGCTCGCCAACAGCCTGGGTTTCGTGGCCGGCTATCCCGGCTCGCGGCATTACCTCTCCTGCGCGGTGATCGCCGACGACAAGGGGCTGATGCAGCGCGACGACTGGTATTCGAGCTCGCGCGTGCCGGCGAACATCGCCGAGCCGCGCGCGCTCGGGCGCTACGCCGCGCAGCGCGCCGCGTCGCGCCTGGGCGCGCGCAAGATCGCCACCTGCCAGGCGCCGGTGCTGTTCGAGGCGCCGGTGGCGATCGGCCTGGTCGGCCACTTCGTCTCGGCGGTGAACGGCGGCAACCTTTATCGCAAGACGAGCTTCCTGGTCGACAGCCTCGGCGAGCAGGTGTTCGCGAGCGGCGTCGACATCGAGGAGCGGCCCTTCGAGCCGCAGGGCGCGGCAAGCACGCCGTTCGACGACGAGGGCGTCGCCACGCGCCAGCGCTTCGTGGTGCGCGGCGGCGTGCTCGAAGGCTATTTCCTCGGCAGCTATTCCGCGAGGAAGCTCGGCATGCAGACCACCGGTAACGCCGGCGGCCACCACAATCTGGTGCTGAAATCCAGCGGCCCCGACTTCGCCGGCATGCTGCGCAGGATGGGGCGCGGGCTGCTGGTCACCGAGCTGCTCGGGCAGGGCATCAACCTTGTCACCGGCGACTATTCGCGCGGCGCGGCCGGCTACTGGGTGGACGGCGGCGTGATCCAGTTCCCGGTGGAGGAGATCACCATCGCGGGCAACCTGCGCGACATGTTCAAAGGCGTCGTCGCGGTCGGAGCCGACGTCCTGGTGCGCTCGGGGCGGGCGAGCGGCTCGATTCTCATCGACAACATGACCATCGCGGGTGAATAGCAAGGGCCTGCAGAAGTCGAAAAAAGAAAGACTCGCTCAGGTGAAGTCGAGACGGGTGTTGATGACGATGCCGTAGACCGGGATCGGCGGTCGCTTGGCGATCTCGAGTGGCGGCAGCTCTTCCACGCCGAGGGACTGTGCCGCCGGGCCGAGCGCCTTCATGAAGTCGAGCGACAGGATCACTTCGCCCGCGCGCGCGCGGTGCACCAGCCGCTCGCAGACGCTCACGCAGTCGCCGAAGGCGACGAACTGCCGTGCGCCGATCGGACCCGCCATGCCGAACACCGCCTCGCCGGGATGCACCGCGCAGGACACGGCCGCCGGCAGGCCGTATTGCGTCTTCCATTGCTCGCCCAGCAGCCCGAACTCGCGCTGCAGATCGCGCGCGGCCTTGAGCGCGCGTTGCGCGAACTCCTTGGGCTGCGCCGAGGCGAACGCGGCGAGGATCGCGTCGTTATGCACCGAAAGCACCTTGCCCTTGTTTGCCGTGATCGCCATGGCGCAGAACGAGAAGAAATCGTTCGCCAGCTCGAGCGCCTTCTCCGGGGGCAGCACCTCGGAGAGCCGCGTGAAGTTGCGCAGCTCCGCGTAGAGGATTGCCGCGTGGCGCCGTTCAGCCTCTGCCGCCGCCATCGCCCGCCGCCGCTATGCCGTTCAAGTAATGCTCCCAGACATGGAGATTGCGCCCGCATGCTGCCACGACTGCGTCCTCCATGTGCAGCTCGCGCGCGAATTTTTCCACGGCGCGCCACCCGGTGTCGGAGTGCTCGATGTCGGCCTCGGTGTGCAGCTCGAAGAACTCGAGCTCCCGGTCGGGGAGCCGGAACAGCTTCCCCCAGCGCTGGCGCTCCAGGCCGAACCAGCCGTGCCTGCGAAACGCGCCGCTGCCGTAGCCCGGCACGTTGACCCGCTCGGCGCAGGTATTGGCGACGATGCCCTCGAGCCAGTGCCGGTTCGCCATCAGCCCCTCCCACGCCGCCCAGCAGAGCTCGGTGGACGGCAGCGGCGCCGCCTTCTGGATCCTGGCGCGCTGCATGCCGATGCGCACGCCCAGGTCCTCGAGTATCTGCCAGTGGGGACGTCCGCCGCCATGCGCATGGTCGGCGATCACCTCCTCGCTGCACGCCTCGATGATGCGCATGCGCGTGTCCCAGTCGGTGCAGTTGGCCGCCACCTTGAGCTTCAGCACGGAATTGCGCTGGCGCGTGTTGAGCCGGTGCTGCA
>DASQIG010000583.1:0-2037 GCA_035631735.1 Burkholderiales bacterium
TGCACGAGCCCGGATCCTCGGCCATCTCGCCGCCGGTCGCGCCGAAGCCGCGCCGCAGCGGCATCACCACCACGTAGCCACGCCGTGCAAAGACCGCAGCGGCGTTGATCAGCAGATCCGACGATTCGCGCGCGCGCTCGCGCGCCGATGCCGAGACGCCGTGGTTCAGGACCACCGCGCCGAACGGGCCCGGCGCTTCGGGACGCAGGAGGGTGGCCGCGATGATGCGTCCATCCGGCGCCGGAATGCGCACGTGCTCTTCGATCAACCGTGGGCCGTAATAGGAGTGGTCTTCCTGGGCCCGCGCCGCGCCGGCGCCGAGCCCCGCGACGAGCGCGGCGGCGAGCAGCACCGCGCGCACCATCCTCCGTCCTGCCATCGCCGATCCTCCGTGGTTCTGACTACGAGAACGCTACGAACTTTAGCGGGGATTACGACACTCGGGAAGACTGTAGTGGCGCGCTGTGCGCTCAGTGACATACCGCACGGCCAAATCACCACATGGCGCGCAGCTTCGTCGCCACGTCGAGCGCCGGTCTTTCGTCCCAGGCGCGCGGCTCGAGGCATGCCATCACGGCGCTGGTAAGGAAGCGACTCTTGGCTCCGTACACATGGCGATCGCCCATGCGCGACTGCTGGGTGACGTAGTACTTGAGCGGCGCGATGAGGTCGAGCTCGCGCTTCGCGCGCGTCATCGCCACGTAGAGCAGGCGCCTTTCCTCCTCGATGTGCGCAGCGCTCCCCGTTGCAAACTCCGAGGGGAAGCTGCCGTCGCTCACGTTCAGCACATACACCGCGTCCCACTCTTGTCCTTTCGCCGAGTGCACCGTGGAAAGGACCAGGTAGTCTTCGTCGAGCTGCGGCGCGCCGGCGAGATCGCTCGTCGCCGCCGGCGGATCGAGCGCCAGCTCGGTGAGGAAGGTTTCCCGGCTGGCGAAGTTGCCGGCGATGCGCTCCAGCTGCACCAGGTCCGCGCTGCGGACGTGCGCTTGCTCGTAGATGCGCTCGAGATGCGGCTCGTACCACTCGCGCACGCGCGTCACCTGCCCCGCCCACGGCGCCTCGGGTTGCGCCAGCGAGCCGAGCAGCTCGGCGAGCGGCGCATCGAGCGACGCGAGCGATGGCCAGCCCGCGATTTCGAACCGGGTGTATGCGCTTTGCGCCGTGGCGGGACCCACACCGGGCAGCAGCTGCAACGCGCGGAAGGCGGCGATGCGGTTGTTGGGGTTGTCAGCCCAGCGCAGCAGCGCCAGCAGATCCTTGACGTGCGCCGCCTCGAGGAACTTGAGGCCGCCGTACTTCACGTACGGGATGTTCCGGCGCACGAGCTCGAGCTCCAGCACGTCGCTGTGGTGCGAGCTGCGAAACAGCACCGCCTGGCGGCGCAGCGCGATGCCTTTTTCCCGGTTCTCCAATATCTGGACTACAACGTAGTTCGCTTGCGCGGCATCGTCAGCGACGCTCACGTAGCGCGGCTTGGCGCCGCTGCCGCTGGCGGAGCGCAGGCGCTTGCCGATAAGCGCGTTGGCCGCATCGAGGATCGGCTGCGTGGAGCGATAGTTGTCCTCCAGGTTGACGGTGGCGGCGCCGTAGGTGGCGGCGAAGCTGCGGATGTTCTCGACGGTCGCAGCGCGGAAGGAGTAGATCGCCTGCGCGTCGTCGCCGACCACGGTGAGCCCTCTGCCCTCGGGGCGCAGGCGCCGGAGGATCTCGGCCTGAAGGACGTTGGTGTCCTGGTACTCGTCGACCAGGATGTGATCGAAGCCGGCACCGATCTCGCGCGCGAGGCGCTCGTCGCCGAGCATCGCGTGCCAGTAGAGCAGCAGGTCGTCGTAGTCGAGCGCCTGGTTCGCGAGCTTGCGCTCGACATACGTTCGGTAGAGGCGCGTGAGCTCCGCCTCCCATTCCGCGCACCAGGGAAAGTAAGCCGTCAGCGTGGCCGCAAGCGCACCCTGTGTATTTACCCGGTGTGAGTAGATCGCGAGACAGGTGTCCTTGCGCGGGAAGCGCCGCTCGGACCTGGAGAAGCCGAGCTCG
>DASQIG010000584.1:0-2104 GCA_035631735.1 Burkholderiales bacterium
CGAGCAGCTGATCACCGTCGACAAGGTCGATCTGCTGATCGGGCCTTATGCGACCGCGAACATCGTCGCCGCCGTCGGCGTGGCGCAGCGCTACAACAAGATCATCTGGCACCACACCGCCGGCGTGCCGTCGCTGCTGAAGTACGACATGCAGTTCCCGACCGGCGGACTGCCGGCGGATCCGGACGTCAGCCTGCCGGAGCTCGTGTTCGACGCGGTGGCGCGCGCGCCGAAGGCGCCCAAGACCGTGGCGATCGTCACCAGCAAGTTCCCGTCGGTGCATTTCATCTCCGTCGGAGCGCGCGAGGTGGCGAAGAAGCGCGGGCTGCAGGAAGTCGCCTGGCTCGAATGGGAGTTCGGCAACCGCGATTACGGCGCGATCGCTGCCAGGGTAAAAGAGGCGAATCCCGACTTTCTGTTCATCGGCGCCATCGGGGTAGAGGGCCTGCTGCTCGTCGATGCGCTGCGCAAGATCGACTACACGCCGCCGATCCACTTCCACATGTTCCCGGCGCCCGGGCCGCTGGCGAAGTCGCCGGCCGGGCAGCACGCGCTCGCGCTTACCACGTTCGAGCAGCACCCGCCGTTCACCAACAACCCGGTCGCCGCGGCGTTCGTCAAGACCTACAACGAGCGCGCGGCCAAGGCGGGCCTCCCTGACAACCAGGTGGAGCTGCAGGCGGCGGGCTCCTTTGCCACGTGGCAGACGCTCGAGGCGGCGGTGAACGGCGCGAAGAGCATCGATGACAAGGCGCTTGCCGCCTGGCTGAAGAAGAATCCCGTCGACACCATCATCGGCACGCTGCGCTGGGAGACGCCGAGCAACTACATGCCCGGCGCGCGGCTCTACAAGGTAAAGCAGCTGCAGGACGGCAAATGGCTCGTCGTGTGGCCGCCGGAGTTCACCGCCCCGGGCGCGAAGCTGCTGGCGCCGTAAGCGCTCCGCCGTGCCGAGCCTCGCGCTCCTCGCGCAGTCGCTCGCCTCGGGAATCTTCATCGGTGCGCTCTACGGGCTCCTCGGCCTGGGACTGAGCCTCGCCTGGGGACTCCTCGGGCAGATCAATCTCGCGCACTTCGCGCTCGCCTTCCTCGGCGCCTACCTCACCTACCAGCTCGGCGTCGCCGGCCTTGACCCGCTCGCCACGCTCGCAGTCGTGCTGCCCGCGTTTTTCCTCTTCGGTGCGGCGCTGCACTGGCTCCTCGCGCGCTTCGCGGTCAGCGCGTTCAACTCGCTCCTCATCACCTTCGGCCTCACGGTGATCATCGAGGCGGCGATCCAGTGGATCTGGAGCGCGGACTTCCGCCGGCTGGAATCGCACTACGCCGACGTGCGCTACCGCCTTGGCGCGCTGTACCTCCCGCTGCCGGAGCTGCTGACGCTCGCGCTCGCGGTCGCGCTGTCGCTCGCGCTGTGGGCGGCATTGCGCTACACCGATTTCGGCAAAGCGCTGCGCGCGAGCGCCGAGGATGCGGCCATGGCACAGGCGTTCGGCGTCAACGCAAAGGCGCTCGCGCTTCTTCTTTCCGGCATCAGCGCAGCGCTGGCGGGCGTCGCCGGCCTTTGCATCGCGCTCTCCTACACGCTCGCGCCCTCGCAGATCTACGCCTGGGTCGGCGTGGTGTTCGCCGTCGTGATGCTCGGCGGCCTCGGCAGCGCGCTCGGGCCGCTGATTGCCGGGATCGTGATCGGCGTGAGCGAGGCACTCACCGCCGCGTTCACCGCGCCGTCGTGGGCGCCGCTCGTCTCGTTCTCGCTCCTCATCGCGCTGCTCCTCTTGCGGCCGGAAAAGATCTAGATGCGAATTCCGATCCAGGGTCGCAATTATTTCGGCAGCCAGCCCGACGGGGGGCGCTGCTTCCGCGAAGAATTGCGACCCTGGATCGGAATTCCTAGATGGTGCGTACGCTAGGCGCCCTGCTCGCGGCGGGCGTGGCGCTCGCCGGCGTGCCGCTGCTGAACCTGCCGGCGTTCTACGAGTCGTTTCTCTACCTTGTCTTCTACTGGATCGTGCTCGCTACGTCCTGGAACATCCTCTCCGGCTATTCGGGCTACTTCTCGTTCGGCCACGGCGCGTTCTTCGGCACCGGCATGTACGCGACCGCC
>DASQIG010000585.1:0-1930 GCA_035631735.1 Burkholderiales bacterium
GTGGCGCATCAATGCGCGCATCTATCGACGCTACGGCGAGCTGATGGAGCTCGAGCGCATGACGTTCGGCCAAACCACGCCAGAGCAGCGTAGCGAGCTCCTCAAGCGCCTCGCCGAAATCGAGCGGCGCATCGTCACGGCCAAATTACCGCCCTCCGCCGCCGAGCAGCTCTACGTGCTGCGCCAGCACATCGCGTTCGTGCGCAGCCGGATCCTCCAGGAAACGTAGCTTCGATCCGTCAACGGCGCCGCTAGCGCGGCGTCTAGGCTTTGCTGATCAGCCGCAGCAAGGCCGCCGGGTCGTAGGGCTTGGCGAGGAAGTAATTGAAGCCGGCCATGGTCCCCAGGAGCTGGTCGGCCGATTGCTTGTACAGACCGCTGATGGCAATGAGGAGAGGACGGCTTTCCCCGTAGCGCCGGCGAATGTTGCGTGCGACATCCCAACCGCTCGCATCCGGCAGGGCGATGTCGAGGAGCACAACGTCGGGATCGAAACTCTCGAGCAGCGGCATGACGTCGCCGCCCCTGTAGACGCCACGAGTGTCGTGGCCATCGTCGCGCAGCAGCTGCATCAGCGTGAACACGGTGTCGCGCTCGTCGTCAGCGACAAGGATGCGCAGCGGTGACGTCATGGCCGGGCGATTGTATTGGCCGCCAACAGCGCCCGGCCCGGCTTCGTGTAGCGATTCCCACTAGAAAAGCGCGCGCTGTTTCGCTATGTCACTCCGCGCGTGGTGATCGCCAGCGGTTAGTCTGCCGGCAGCAGCGTTCGCACGCCGGCCTGCCGTAGTACGGTGCGCCCCTGCTCTGCGAGCACGGTGCTGCCTTGCGCGTGCAGCCGGCCGATTTCCATATCCGCGCAGGTGGCGAGCGCCTGTTTCGCATCGGCGACGTGCTGCTCGTCGAACGGCACCGCGACGCGCTGCTTGAAACACTCCTCGATGCCGAGGTAGAGCCGCCCGGGCACCGGGCTCGGCGAAGTCATCGCCATGAGGCGCAGCGCGGAAAGCTCGCCCGCCAGGAAACGCTCGGGCGCCTCGCGCGCCGCGAGCGCGCGGTAGATGGCGCCGTCGGTGACGCGCTGGGCGGCAATGACGACCGCGAGCGCCGCCACCGCCAGCATGATCGCGATGGCGAGCTGGAATTTCGTGAGAACCAGCTTGGGCGCGACGCGCTGCGGCGGTGCCGGCGCATCCGCCGGTGCCGGCAAATCGTCGAGGAAACGGCGTTCGAGCGCGCCTGGATCGAGCATGGGCTTTCTTGCTGCTGCTTGTTAGATGGGGCCGCGGCCCTGTCGTTCAATGGCGACGCGCTACTGCTTTACTGCGGCCACCAAGCGCTTGACAAAGTCGTCGAGCGCGTTGCGCTCGATCCAGCGCACCACCGCAACGAGATCGTGGTCGGGATCGACGTAGATCATGTTGGTGCCGTTGCCAAGATGCGCGAAGGCGCCCGGCGGCGCGCTCGGCAGCAGCTTGCGGTCGCGGTTGTTGTACCAGTTCATGAAGCCGTAGCTCGGCTGCACCGGCGTCGGCGTAAGCGCCCATTGCACCCACTGCTCGGAGATGAGCTGGCGGTCTTTCCATTTCCCGCGCCGCAACGTCAGCACACCGAAGCGCGCCATGTCGTACGCGTTGATGAACATGCCGCCGCCCCAGTGCCCGCCGCCCGACACCGACTGCACCAGCGTGCCGTCGAGCACGATCCAGGAGTTCTCGTAGCCGTACCAGCGCCAGGTGGTGGAGGCGCCGATCGGATCCATGATGTTTTCCTTCAGCACCTGCGGCAGCGGCCGGCGCCAGACGTTGAGCAGCGCGAGCGCAAACACGTTGACGCGCACGTCGTTGTACTTGTACGTCGTCCCCGGCGGGTTGCGCCGCCGCGTCAGCCACTCCTGCGGCTTGTCGCTCGGGCGATCGGCCCAGTCGGG
>DASQIG010000586.1:0-3775 GCA_035631735.1 Burkholderiales bacterium
GCTCGTGCGCGATGACGGTGAACGGCGTGCCGCGCTGGACCTGCCGCACGCACGTAGACAAGGTTGCCACCGACGGCAAGCTCGAGCTGCGCCCATTGCGCAACCTGCCGGTGATTCGCGACCTGGTGACGGATATGCGCATCTTCTTCGACAAGTGGGAGCGCGCGAAGGGGCATTTCGAGCGCGGCGCGACCAGAGCCGATGATTTCGCGCGCGTGGCGCCCGATTCGCCGGCGCGCCAGGCCGCCGATGCGGGGATCGAATGCATCGGCTGCGGCGTGTGCTACGCGGCGTGCGATGTGGTGAGCTGGAATCCCGATTACCTGGGCCCCGCGGCGCTGAACCGGGCATGGACGCTCGTCACCGACGTCCGCGATGCCCAAACAGTGGAGCGGCTGCGCGCCATCGCCGGCGACGCGGGTTGCCATGCGTGCCATACGCATATGAGCTGTACCGAGCGCTGCCCGAAGCACATCTCGCCCACGGCGAGCATTGCCGGGTTGAAGCGCGCGGTCACGAAAGCGGCGCTGGAAGGCAAGCTCTGAGCGCGCGGACCGACACGGTGCTGTGGATTGCGCAGCGCGCGAGCGCCGCGGTGCTGGCGCTGTGCGTCACCGTCCATCTGGTCACGATCGTCTATGCCGTGCGCGGCGGGCTCGCGGCAGCAGATATCTTCGCGCGCACGCGCGGCAGCCTGGGCTGGCTTGCCTTCTATACGGTGTTCGTGCTTGCAGTCGCAGTGCACGCTCCCATCGGCTTGCGCCCGGTGCTGACCGAATGGCTCGGCTGGCGCGGCCGCTCGCGCGAATGGTTCGTGGCTGCGTTCGGCGTGCTCCTCGCCTGGATGGGCATGCGCGCGGTATTGATGGTCTTCCGATGAAGCGCCTCGCGCTGATCCATCGCCTCTCCGGCATCGCGCTCGCCGCTTTCCTGCCGGTGCATTTCTGGGCGCTCGGCCTCGGACTGCAGATGGATGCGTTCCTGCGCTGGACCGAGCAGCCGCTGGTGAAGTTCGCCGAATGGGGCATTGTCGTGCTGCTCGCGGCGCATCTCGGCGGCGGGCTGCGCGTGCTCGCGATCGAGTTTCTCGACTGGCACGAGTGGCAGAAGAGCCTGGCCGCGATCGCGGGCGCCATCGTCCTCGCGGCGGGATTGGCGTTCGCGCTGGCGCTGTAGAATCGGCGCAAAACGCGAGGAGGATCGGCATGCGGGCGCTGGCGTTGCTGTGCGCTGCGTTGTTGAGTTTTACGGCCGCGGCGCAATCGTGGCCGCAGAAGCCCGTGAGGGTCATCGTGCCTTTCCCGCCGGGCGGCGCGACCGACATCGCGGCGCGGCTCGTCGGCGAGCAGCTCACGCAGATCTGGGGGCAGAGCGTGATCGTCGAGAACCGGGGCGGTGCCGGCGGCGGCGTGGGCGCGGCGGAAGCGGCGCGCGCGGCACCGGACGGCTACACGCTGTTTTTTCCGTCCGGCTCGGTGATGACGGCGAACCAATACGTCTACGCGAGCCTGAACTACGATCCGGAAAGAGATTTCGCGCCGGTGACCGTCGTGGTCTCGGGGCCGCAGGTGCTCGTCGTGCAGGCGAGCTCGCCGTACAAAACGGTGAAGGACCTGATCGACGCCGCAAAAGCGCAGCCGGGCAAGCTCACGTTCGGTTCCGCGGGCATTGGCTCGCAAACTCATCTCGCGGTGGAGAACCTGCTCTACCAGGCGAAGCTCGACGCGCTGCATGTGCCTTACAAGGGCGAGGGGCCGGGGCTCGCCAGCCTGGTCGCGGGCGACATTACGTTCATGCTCGCCAATGTCGCCGGCGCGATGGTGCACATCAACAGCGGCCGGCTGCGCGCGCTCGGCGTCACCAGCCGCGACGAAATCCCGCAGCTTCCCGGCGTCCCGCCCGTCGGCAAGACGCTGCGGGACTTCGAGAATTCCGGCTGGTTCGGCATCGTGGTACCGAGCGGGACGCCGAAGGACATCATTGACAAGGTCTACCGCGACACGAAGCAGGCCCTCGAAGACACGCACCTGAAGGCGCGGCTTTACGCGCAGGGCCTCTTTCCGGTGGCGAACACCCCGGCGGAGATGGCGAAGGAGATGAAGGAGGAAACAGCGCTCTGGCGGACCGTCGTGCGGGAGCGCAATATCCACGTCAAGTGAAAGTCGATCTGCGGCAGGTCGAGGAAGCGGCGAAGGAGCTCTACATCCGGGCGCTGAAAGTGCTGCCGCCGGACGTCAAGCAGGGCTTCGAGGCGCTGGCGGCGAACGAGAGCGACACGGGCGCGCAGCGCGTGCTCGGCACCATGATCCGCAACATCGCGATAGCGGAGAGCACCGACAACCTGCTCTGCCAGGACACCGGCATCCCGATCTACAACGTCTGGATCGGCCGCGGCGTGGAAGTCGACGGGCTCGCGCTCAAGGAGGCGATCCGCCGCGGCTGCGAGCGCGCGACGAAGGAGCATCCGCTGCGCTCATCCGTGGTGCATCCGCTCACGCGGCAGAACGAGCGCAACAACTGCGGCCGCGGCGTGCCGGTGATCAACATCGACTTCTCGCCCGACGAGGCGCTCGCGATCGAGATGATCCCGAAGGGCTCCGGTTCGGAGAACAACTCCTGGCTGCGCATGGCGGTGCCGGCGGACGGCGTCGATGCGGTCAAGACCTTCGTGGTGGACTGCGTGCTGGAAGCGGGCGGCAAGACCTGCCCGCCCACGATCGTCGGCGTCGGTGTCGGCGGCACGGCGGACCTCTGCGTGCATTTGGCGAAGGTCGCGGCGACACGACCCCTCGGCTCGCATTGCGCGGACCCGGCCGGTGCGAAGCTCGAAGAGGAGCTCACCGCGGCGGTGAACATGCTCGGCGTCGGGCCGCAGGGCCTGGGCGGCGATGCCACCGCCTTTGCGGTGCACGTCGAGACCGCCGCGACGCACATCACCATGAACCCGGTTGCCGTAAACATGCAATGCCACTCCGCGCGCCGGGCGCGCGCCGTGCTGCGCCCGGGTGGCGTGGAATACGGCTTCTAGCGGAGCTCACGATGCGAAAACCGCTTCTCTGCGCGTCACTCGGCCTGGCTGCATTCGCGGCGAGCGGCGCCGAGGTCGCCGGCGTCAGGCTCGACGACAAGACGCAGGTCGAGTCGCGCGAGCTGGTGCTGAACGGCGCGGGCCTGCGCAAGCGGGTCATCTTCAACGTCTACGTGATCGGCCTCTACCTGCCGGAGAAGAAAAACGACCCCGCCGCCGTGCTCGCCCTTCCCGGCCCGAAGCGCGCCGCGATCCACATGCTGCGCAACGTCGACGCCGAGACGTTCAGCGAGGCGCTCATTGACGGCTTGCGTGCCAACACGACGGAAGCGGAGTACAAGCTGCTCGAGCCGCGCGTGCAGCAGCTCGCCGGCATCATGGCCGAGCTCAAGGAGGCGAAGAAAGGCATGGCGATCTCGCTCGACTGGACGGGCGCCGCGACGCAGCTCGTGGTGAACGGCAAGCCTGCCGGCAAGCCGATCGCGGGCGAAGACTTCTACCGCGCGCTGCTGCGCATCTGGCTCGGCGACAAGCCGGTGCAGGACGATCTGAAGAAGTCGCTCCTCGGCGCCTGATGGCGCACTACGACCTCAGCATGCCGCTCAGCGAGGAGCTCGCGCGCGCGCTGCGCATCGAGGACACGGTGACGCTGAACGGCACGCTCTACGGCCTGCGCGATGCCACGCAGATCCACATGTTCGATCGCGGGCGCAAGACGCACTTCGATCTGCGCGGGCACGCCGTCAT
>DASQIG010000587.1:0-2841 GCA_035631735.1 Burkholderiales bacterium
CCTGACAGTTTGGCGCAAGGCCGCGAGCTTCGATCCGGCGCGGGCGAGCCCGATCACCTGGCTGGTCGCGATCGCCCGCAACCGCTCGATCGACCGGCTGCGAGCGGCCACAGGAGGCCGCCGCATGGAGCCGATCGACGATGCCGCCGTCGATGACGAAATGCGCGACGTGGATGTTCTTCGGGCCGAACTCGCGCGCCAGGCTCTGCGCCAGGCCGCGCAGCGCGAACTTGCCCATCGCGAAGGGCGCCGACTCGGCGTAGCCCTTGACGCTCGCCGAGGCGCCGGTGAAGAAAAGCGCGCCACGCCCGCGCTCCACCATGCGCCCGAGCGCCGCTTGCGCCACCAGGAAGCCGCCATGGGCGGTCACGATCAGTGTCTTGAGCACTTCCGCGCGATCAAGATCGAGGAACGGGCCGCGCACGCGATAGCTCGGGTTGTAGACGACCAGATCCGGCGCGTCGATGGCGGCGAAAAGCGCCTCGACCTGCGCGGGATCGGCCGCGTCGCAGGCAATGGCGCGCGCATGGGTCTCCGCGGCGAGCGCGTCGAGCTTGCCGACGTGCCGCGCGGCGAGCGCCACGCGCATGCCGCCGGCGGCGCACTTGCGCGCGAGCGAGGCCGACAGGCCGCTGCCGGCACCGACGATGAGGGCGAGTTCGGAACGGGATTGCACTATGATGGGACAGCCGTGATGGACAAGTTCACCTATGTTGCCATGCCGACACGCGTTGTGTTCGGCGCGGGCGCCGTGGCGCAGCTCGCCGCGGAAGTCGAACGCCTGGGTGCCAAACGCGCGCTCCTGATCTCGACGCCCGGGCGCGCGCAAATGGTGCGCTCCATCGCGCGCGGCCTGCAGGTCGCCGGGATCTTCGACCAGGCGGTGATGCATACGCCCATCAAGGCGGTCGCGGCGGCGCGCGACATGGCGAGCTCGGTGGAAGCGGACTGCTGCATCGCCATCGGCGGCGGCTCGACCATCGGCTTCGGCAAGGCGATCGCGCTGAGCTCTTCGCTCCCGGTGGTAGCGGTTCCCACCACCTACTCCGGCTCGGAGATGACCACCATCTGGGGCATTTCCGAAGGCGGCGCGAAGAAGACCGGGCGTGATCCCAAGGTGTTGCCGAAAGCGGTGATCTACGATCCGCAGCTCACGCTCGACCTGCCGGCCGGCGTCTCGGCGGCGAGCGGCATGAACGCGATTGCGCATTGCTGCGAGGCGCTTTACGCGCATGACGGCAATCCGCTCGTGTCGCTCATCGCGGAGGAGGGCATCCGCGCGCTCGCTGCCGCGCTGCCGATCATCGCGCAGGCGCCGCGCGATCTCGAGGCGCGCATCTCCGCGCTCTATGGCTCCTGGCTTGCCGGGCTTTCCATCAGCACGACCGGCAACGCCTTGCACCATAAGCTGTGCCACGTGCTCGGCGGCTTTGGCCTGCCGCACGCCGAAACGCACTCGATCGTGCTGCCGCATGCCATGGCGTACAACGCGGCCGCCGCTCCCGAGGCGATGCGCCGCATCGCACGCGCCATCGGCACGCAGAGCGCGCCCGTCGGCCTGTGGGAGCTGGAGCAGCGGCTCGGGCTGCCGATGAAGCTCGCCGACATCGGCATGAAGGAGGCCGATCTCGAGCGCGCCGCGCGCATCGCGGCGCAGGCGCCGTATCCGAATCCGCGCAAGGTGGAGTACGAGGGCGTGCTCGGGCTGTTGCACAATGCGTATGAGGGGAAAAAGCCATAGGGACGGGACGCAAACCATGATCGCGGTGATCTTCGAATTCACGCCGGCCGAAGGCCGCTTTCCGGACTACATGGCGCTCGTCGAGACGCTGCGCCAGGACCTGGCGAAAGCCGAGGGCTTCATCTCGCTCGAGCGCTTCGAAAGCATCACCCACCAGGGCAAGTTCGTCTCGCTGCAGTTCTGGCGCGACGAAGACTGCGTGCGCAAGTGGCGCAACCTGCAGAAGCATCGCGAGGCGCAGAAGAAGGGCCGCGGCGGCATCTTCAAGTCCTACCGGCTACGCATTGCCAGCGTGCTGCGCGACTACACCATGGACCAGCGCGCGCAGGCGCCGGCCGATTCCGTGCAGGTCCACGGATAGAGCACACCTTCCTCCTGCGGCCGGGAAGCTGGCTCGCCCGGGGCGAGTACTGCGACGCGGCTGGGCAGCGCGCCCCGGTGTCGGGCGAGACGACGATCCGGCACGGGGAGGGAGGCTGGACATTCGAGGGCGTGCTGCGCGTGCGCGGCGATCGCCCGGCGCTGCAGCACAACCGCTACGAGATCGAGCCGCTGGTGCCCGGCGCGCGCTCGACGCACTGGAGTTCCGTCAACCCGACGCTCGGCACGCTGCGCGGCCGGTTCGTGATCGCGGGCGACGCGATCCTGTCGTTCTACGCCAATACCACCGGGCGCTACCGCGGCTTCGAGTGCATCCAGCAGCGCGACAAGGGCCGCTACAGCGTGCGCGGCGCGATGATGGAGGAAGACAAGATCATTTCGACATGGGCGCTGGAGCTGACGGCTGCCTGATCGCGCGCAGCCGCTCGGCGTAGGCCGACGTCAGCGGCACGAGCAGCGCGTCGTTGTTGGCATTGAGCGCTCCGAGCACGTGCTCGCCCACCGCCGGACGTGCGATGCGGCATGTCGCCCAGAGCTTCTGCGGGATGTCGAACGTCGCCGTCTGCACGCCTGCGGGTCCCTTGTAGGTCTCGACGACGCGCAGCGAGACGACGTCGATGCTGCCGCGCCGCTCGACGGCGGCGACATCGCCCGCGACGAGCACGCTTGCCCACTCGTACCAGTCCTGCGGCTTGGCATCGCGCGCGAACATGCACGTG
>DASQIG010000588.1:0-3161 GCA_035631735.1 Burkholderiales bacterium
GAAAGCGGCCGGCACTTCTACACCGTCATCCTGCGCGACATCACGGTGCGCAAGCAGCACGAGGACGACCTGCGCCGCCAGAGCAGCGAACTGCGCGAGCTCTCCGCGCGCGTGCTCGAGGCACGCGAGGAGGAGAAGACGCGGATCGCTCGCGAACTGCACGACGAGCTCGGACAGCTCCTCACGGCGCTCAAGATGGACTTGTCGTGGTTGCGCGAGCGAATGGACGGTGGCGCAGAGCTTGCGCAGAAGGCTGCAGAGATGAGCGGCATGCTGGACCAGACGGTGACGGCCACACGCCGCATCTCCGCAGACCTGCGGCCACTCATGCTCGACGATCTCGGCCTCGCCGACGCGACTAGCTGGCTGGTGGAGGATTTCGGCAAGCGAAGCGCGCTTGGGTGCTCTTCGCCGTGGAAAATGGCAGCGTGCTGGTGGAGATCGAGGACGATGGTCGCGGCATCGCGCCCGCCGACCTCGCCAAATCGCACTCGCTCGGCCTGAAGGGCATGCGCGAGCGCATAGCCTATCTCGGCGGCTCGCTCGAGATCGCGCCCGCGCCGCGGGGCGGCACGCGCCTGCGGCTGCGAGTTCCCGTGAAGAGCGAGACAGCCACATGACCCGGGTGCTGCTCGCCGACGATCACAAGATCGTGCGCGAAGGCTTGAAGCGCATACTCGCCGCGACGACCGACCTCGAAGTCGCCGGCGAAGCCGCCAACGGCGACGAGCTCCTCAGGCTCGTGAAGGCCGGAGATTACGACGTCGCCGTAGTCGACATGTCCATGCCCGGCCTCTCCGGCGTCGCGCTCGTCAAGCGGCTGAAGAGCGAGAAGCCCAAGCTGCGCATGCTGGTGCTATCCATGCATGGCGAGAGCCAATATGCGGCCCGCGTGCTGAAAGCGGGGGCATCGGGCTATCTCAACAAGGACAGCGCCGCCGAGCAGCTCGTCGGCGCCATCCGCAAGGTGGCGGCCGGCGGGGTGCACATCGGCGAAGCGGCGGCGGCGAGCCTCGTTGCCGCCGAGAAGGCGCCGCACGAGGCGCTCTCCGACCGGGAGTTCGAGGTGCTGCGCCTGCTGGTCGATGGCCTCGGGCCGACCGAGATCGGCGAGCGCCTGCATCTCTCGGTAAAGACGGTAAGCACGCACAAGACGCGCATCCTGGAGAAGCTCAACGTCGGCAGCACCGCCGAGCTCGTGCGCTACGCGCTGGAGCAGAAGCTTCTCGACTAGCGTTTGATGCACGTCAAGCCGCGCCTCGCGCGGCGCTGTAGCGTGCATCCATGGAACTCCTCGCGCTCGTTGCCGCCATCAGTGGCACCGCTCTCGGTGTCCTCATCGTCGCCAGCGTCCTCGCGGCGCTGTGGTCTCGGGATGGCGGCGCCAAGCCGCTGCTGCTCGAGCAGGCGCTGCGTCGCCAAGGCGACGGCGTCGCGTACCGCGCCCTCGCCTCGGGCAGCCACGATTTCGCCGTCGCGGTGCAGCGCTGCCTCGCGTGCACTGAGGCGGCGCAATGCCGCGCCTGGCTCTCGAGCGGCGCCCGTGACGGCTATCAGTCGTTTTGTCCCAATGCGCGGTACATCGACCGCATGCAGCCAGTGAGGAGAAACCCGTGACCGCACTCATCATTTCCCTGGCGTCGCTCTTCCTGTTCGCAACCGCGATCGCCGCGCTGCCCTACATCAACGCCGCGTGGCGCCGCATCGCCGGCCGCGAGGCTGATTTGCAGATCTGGCGCGTCATGGACCGGCGCGGGATCGTGCCGGACAACAGCCCCGGGACGCGAGCGAAGCTCGCCCGCGCGGTGCGCCGCTGCCTGCTGTGCCCGAGCATCGAGCAATGCGACCGCTGGCTCGGCGCGAATGCGCAAGACGGGCTCGAAGACTTCTGCCCGAACGCGACGCTCCTCGAGGGGTTGCGCCCGGTCCGCAAATAGACGCCTGCCTCGGCAAGCCTCATGTGACGCCAGCGTGAACCGCGTGATATTAGGAATTTTCCTAGGGCGATATAGGAATCCCGGCGATATGAGCGCCGGCGCGCTTCTCGGCACACTCGATATGTGAAGGTCTTCCTCGTCGAGGATTCGCCGCTCCTGCGCCAGCGCCTCGAGGCGATCCTCGCCTCCATCCCGGGCGCCGAGGCCTGCGGTCATGCGGCGAGCGCGGCGGAGGCCATCGCGGGGATCCAGGCGGCGAAGCCCGACGTTGTGGTGCTGGACATTCAGCTCCAGCAAGGCAACGGGTTCAACGTGATGCAGGCGATCCGGGCTTCTTTGCCCACCACCCAGTTCTACGTGCTGACCAACTTCGCGAATGAGGCCTACCGGCGCAAGGCCCAGAGCCTTGGTGCGCGTGGCTTCTTCGACAAGAGCACGGAATTCGAGCGCCTGCGCGAGGCGCTGATAGGAATCCTCCGACGCTGAGTTTCAGCCGGCGCCGATAGTGCGGCGCAGCGGTGGCCGGCACACTGCCGGCATGCAAGTCTTTCTCGTTGAAGATTCACCGATGGTGCGCGAGCGGCTCGAGGCGCTGCTCGCCGAGGTGCCGGGCATCGAGATCGTCGGGCGCGCCGCCGGCGCGGCGACGGCGATCCGCGAGATCCTGGAGCTGAGACCAGATCTCGTAGTGCTCGACGTGCAGCTCGCCGAGGGCAGCAGCGGCTTCGACGTGCTGCGCGCGCTGCATGCGCAGGCGCCCGAGCTCGACGTGGTCATGCTGACCAATTACTCCGCCGAGCCGTACCGCCAGATCGCCGAGCGTTTCGGGGCACGAGCGTTTTTCGACAAGAGCAAGGAATTCGAGCGCGTGCGCGACGTCGTAGCGCTGCGCGCAGCGAAGCAGTGAAGCCAAGGGAGAAGCCATGCAAGCCGTCGTCGCGTTCAGAGCAAATAGTCAGTTCATGACCACGCCGGGCCCGCGCAGGTTCGAGGTCACCTGCACGAGCTGCAACCTGCGCGAGCTGTGCCTGCCGGGCGGCATCTGCATCGAGGACCTCGAGCAAGTGCAGAACATCGTCTACGCCCGCCGGCGCATAAAGCGCGGCGAGAGCCTGTTCGCCGCGGGCGACGAGTTCACCGCGATCTATGCCATCCGTAGCGGCACGTTCATGACGAGCGTGGTCGATGGCGAGGGGCGCGAGCAGGTCACGGGCTTCTTCATGG
>DASQIG010000589.1:0-3365 GCA_035631735.1 Burkholderiales bacterium
CGGACGTGAAGCGGCTGGAAGAGGCGATCGATCGCCAGGTCGCGGAGAGCGTGAAGCGCGCGGAGCAGGCGCCGTTTCCGAAGCCCGCCGAGCTCTACCAGGATGTGCTCGCATGACGCGCACGATCAGCTACCGGGACGCCCTGAACGAGGCCACCACCGAGGAGATGCGCCGCGATCCGGCGGTGTTCATCTACGGCATCGACGTCGGCGACCACAAGCGCATCTTCAACAGCACCAAGGGCCTGGTGGAGGAATTCGGGCCCACGCGCTGCTTCAGCACGCCGCTTTCCGAGGACGCGATGACCGGCTTCGGCCTCGGCGCCGCGATCAACGGCATGCGGCCGATCCACGTGCACATGCGCATGGACTTCCTGCTGCTCGGCATGAACCAGCTCGTCAACATGATCGCCACGCACTGCTACGGCTCGGGCGGCACGATGAAGGTGCCGCTGGTGATCCGCGCCATCATCGGCCGGGGCTGGGGCCAGTCCTACCAGCACAGCAAGTCGCTGCATTCGTGGTTCGCGCACGTGCCCGGGCTGAAGGTGGTGATGCCGGCCACGCCGCGCGATGCGAAGGGCATGCTGAAGGCCGCCATCCGCGACGACAACCCGGTGGTCTTCATCGAGCATCGCTGGCTGTATGACGCCGTGGGCGAGGTTCCCGACGATACCAGCGCCATCCGGCTGGACGGGGCGCGCGTGCTGCGTGACGGCCGCGACATCACCGTCGTCGCGACGTCGTGGATGAACGTGGAGGCGGTCAAGGCGGCGCAGATCCTGGAGAAGCGCGGCGTGAGCGTGGAGGTCGTCGATGCGCGCGCGATCGCGCCGTTCGACAGCGCGACCATCACCGGCTCGGTGCGCAAGACCCGCCGCTGCATCGTGGCCGACAACGACTGGCTGCACTGCGGCTTCAGCGCAGAGGTGGCCGCCAGCGTCTACGCCGAGTGCCTGAAGGAGCTCGCCGCGCCGATCGACCGCATCGGCTATGAGGCGACGCCCTGCCCCTGCACGCGGCCGCTCGAGAACGAGTTCTATCCCAACGCGGTGGACATCATTCGCGCCGTGGAGCGCCAGCTCGGGCTTTCCGAGACCGATCTCTCGGGCGAAGACTTCTACAGCTACGAGAACAAGTTCAAGGGTCCGTTCTAGCGATGCAATTCACGGCAGGCGACTTCGCGGCGCTCTTCGGCGTGCGCGAGCTGCCTCGAGCCTGCGCGCAGCTCGCCGCAGGCCGCGACTTCAGCTACGAGGTGCCCACGGGCGCGGCGCGCGACCGCATCGTGCGCCAGGTGCTGGAGCACATCGATTCCGGCAGGCCGACCCAGGTTGGGCAGCATCGAGCCGATATCTGGGAAAGCTGCTGGCAGGAAAACCTGGACAAGTTCGTGCGCGCCGGCTACGACGCCGAGAAGCTGGTGCCCGACTTTTTCAAGCCCGACCAGCCGATGCGCCTCAGGCAGGATTACGTGCTGCCGCGCAACCCGCGCTTCGAGCTCGAGTTCTTCGAAGTGTGCCGGGCGTTCCTCTTCGAGCGCTACTTCACTGATGTCGACGCGGTCTACGAATTCGGCTGCGGCAGCGGTTTCAATTTGCTCGCGCTCGCGAAGCAGCTGCCCGGCAAGAAGCTGTGCGGCCTCGACTGGTCGCGCTCGTCCAACGAGATGCTGAACGTCCTGGGCCGCAAGCTCGGCCTCGACATCGTCGGCCGGCACTTCGACTTCTTCGAGCCTGATACCGGACTGACGCTCCCGCGCTCGAGCGGCGTGCTGACGATGGCGGCGCTCGAGCAAGTCGGCGCTCGCCACGGCCCGTTCGTGGAATACTTGCTCGGCGCGAACCCGCGCATCTGCGTCAACATGGAGCCGCTTGCCGAGCTCTACGACAGTGCCCAGCTCGCGGATGACCTGGCGCTGCGCTACCACCGCAAGCGCGGCTATCTGGACGGCTTCCTCACCACGCTGCGCGAGCTCGCGGCGCAGCGCCGCATAGAGATCCTGGATGTGCGCCGGTTCTTTTTCGGCAGCCTCTACCACGAGGCATACTCGTATGTGGCGTGGCGGCCACTGTTGGAGGGTTGATGGTAGTCAGCAAGACCAAGCTCGAAGGCGTGCTGCTGGTGAAGCCGGAAGTGTACGAGGACTTCAGGGGGCAATACGTCGAGACCTACAACGACAAGCTGTACGCCGAGCACGGCATCACGGCGAAGTTCGTCCAGGACGACATCTCGGTGTCGTCGCGCCATGTGCTGCGCGGCATCCACGGCGACGCCGAGACCTGGAAGCTGGTCTCGTGCTTGTATGGCAAGTTCTACCTCGTCGTGGTGAACTGCGACAAGCAGTCGCGCAGCTTCGGCCACTGGCAGTCTTTCGTGCTCTCCGATGGCAATCGGCTGCAGGTGCTCATCCCGCCCAAGCACGGCAATGGCCACGTGGTGCTCAGCGACCAGGCGATCTTCCACTACAAGCAGAGCAGCTACTACAACCCGAGCGGCCAGTTCACCTACAAATGGGACGATCCGGCGCTCAAGATCTGGTGGCCGGTGAAGCAGCCGCTGCTCTCGCAGCGCGACGAGCTCGGCCGCTTCGCGGACTGACGCCATGATCATCTCGAGAGCGCCGTTCAGGGTCTCGTTCTTCGGCGGCGGCACCGATTACCCCGCCTGGTATCGCGAGCACGGCGGCGCGGTGATCAGCAGCTCGATCAACAAATACTGCTACATCACCTGCCGCTACCTGCCGCCTTTCCATGACTTCAAGTTCCTGGTGCGCTACTACAAGCGCGAGGAAACGCAGACGATCGACGACATCGTGCACCCGTCGGTGCGCGAATGCCTGCGCGCGATGGAGATCAACCGCGGCGTCGACATCGTGCACCACGCCGACCTGCCGGCGCGCTCGGGCCTCGGCTCGAGCTCGACCTTCACGGTGGGGCTGCTGCACGCGCTCTATGCGCTGAAGCACGAGATGCCGAGCAAGCGGCAGCTCGCGGTGAGCGCCATCCGCGTGGAGCAGGACCGCATCGGCGAAAACGTCGGCTCGCAGGACCAGACGGCGGCGGCGTTCGGCGGGCTGAACCGCATCGACTTCGGCGGCAGCCAGGAGATCGCCGTCACGCCGCTGATACTCGCGCCCGAGCGGCGCGAGCGGCTGCAGGACCACCTGATGTTCTTCTTCACCGGCTTCGCCCGCACGGCGAACGAGATCGCCAAGGAGCAAGTCTCGCGCGTGGCGCAGAACCGCGCCGGCCTGAAGCGCATGCTGAAGCTCGTGGACGACGCCCAGGCGGCGCTGATGGACAAGTCCAACGGCCTTGCCGATTTCGGCCGGCTGCTGCACGAGCAGTGGATGCTCAAGCGCGA
>DASQIG010000590.1:0-2948 GCA_035631735.1 Burkholderiales bacterium
CTTCGAAGCGCGCGCATTCCGCCTGGCGGACTTCGCACAGCGCGGCGGCGATCGCCGCCGTGATCGGCCGCGCGTTCTCCGGGTCGAGCCAGTAGTGCGTGTTGCCGAAAGCGTGCATGTGCGCCTTGCGCTCGGCGCGCAGCCGCGGCGTTTCGGTCTGCAGCAGCCGTACGTTCCGCGACGCATCCACGACCTGCGTGCGGTCGCCGATCCGCGCGCGCGCGAGCCACGGCTCGTGGTCGAGGCCGATGCGCACGAGAACGTCCGCCGCGCGCAGCAGCGCGAGCTGCCGCGGCTTGAGCTCTACCGCGTGCGGATCTTGCTCGGGCGCAGCGAGGCTGACGACGGCTACGCGCTCGCCGCCGACGGCCTGCGTGAGCGACTTGAGGTCGCTCGACGTGGTGACGACGCGAAGCGGCACTTCCGCGTGCCCCGGCGCCGCGAGCGCGAGCGCCAGGGCAAGGCAGCGGATCAAGATTTCTTGAGGTGGGTGAAGATCGACTTCGGGATCATGCAGTGCACGCCCTTGCGCACGTCCACCACCTGCGAAACGCGGCAATCGGCCGCCATGGACACCAGGCCGTACGCCTCGTAGCGGCTCATCGGCACCATCTTCTGCGCCGCGAGCCAGTTCACGGCCTCGCGCGTCGCGTTCACCATCGCGACGTTCAGGTCTTCGTTGAAGCCGGTGGTGATCCAGTGCGTGCGCGTCTCGATGAACGGCCAGTCGAGCTTCATGTCCTTGCGCACGATCGGCTGGATGCGGATCTCCTTGTAGGAGCACTCGAGCGCCGTGAGGTTGACTTCGCCGTTGCCCTGGCGGCAATGCGAGTCGCCGGTCCAGACGAGCCCGCCCTTCAGGAACACCGGGACGAAGAGGGTGCTGCCTTCCTGCAGCTCGTTGATGTCCATGTTGGAGCCGTTCTTCCAGGGCCGCAGCGTCGACACCGGCGCCAGCGGATCATCCTTCACGCCGCCTTTACGCGGAGCCGGATCGTTGGGATCGATGCCGACGGCGAAGGTGCCCGGGAAGGGCTGCAGGTCGAGCGTGATGCCCGGCTTCACCTCGACGGTGCGCTTGCGGAGATCGATCGGGAAGAATTTGATGAAACCCTCGGGCATCTCGGAGGCGAGCGCGCCGATGGTGGGGAACTCCTTGCCGGGCAGGTTGAAGTTCACCGCCCAGGCCTTCGGCTCGATACGCAGGATGCGGATCTCGAGCACGTCGCCCGGCTCGGCGCCGTTGACGTAGATCGGGCCGGTCATCGAGTGCGGGCCGCCGCCGGGATTCGCCTTGCGCAGCTCGACCACCTGCTCCATGGTGATGCCGGGCTGGATCTTGTCGTGCGCGTGCATCATCGTCTCGATCGACACGGTGTCGCCGGAGTTGACCGTGAGCTTCGGCTTCTCGCGCGGGTCGAGCCAGCCCCATTGCACCGTCTCGAGCGTCGCCGGCAGCGAGTAATGCTTGCCCTGCGGCACGGGCGGCGCCCAGCCATGATTGCCGCGCGCCGGCGCCTGTGCCTGCGCGGTCACGGTACTGACGAACGCAGCCGCGACGGCTGCGCAAACCGCGAGCTTCCCGATGAAACGCATGATTCCCCCTCTGTGATTGTGGCGCGCTATGTTAGCGCCAAGAGGAAGTATCATTCGCCCTATGATCGAACTGCGGATCAACGGCGCGCCGCGCAAGTTTCAGGCGCCGCTCGATGTTGCCACGCTGCTCGCGCAGCTCGAGATGGCGGGCAAGAAGGTGGCGGTGGAGCGCAACGGCGAGATCGTGCCGAAGAGCGCGCATGGGCGCACGCTGGTCGCCGACGGCGACCAGCTCGAGATCGTGGTGGCGGTGGGCGGCGGATGACTGACGCTCTCGTCGTCGCCGGCAGGAGCTACACCTCGCGACTTCTTATCGGCACCGGCAAGTACCGCGACTTCGCCGAGACGCGCGCGGCGGTCGAAGCCTCGGGCGCGCAGATCGTCACGGTAGCCATCCGGCGCACCAACATCGGCCAGAACCGCGGCGAGCCGAGCCTGCTGGAATATTTGCCGGCGTCCAAGTACACCTATCTGCCCAATACCGCCGGCTGCTACACCGCGCAGGACGCGGTGCGCACGCTGCGCCTGGCGCGCGAGCTCCTCGACGGCCACGATCTCGTCAAGCTCGAGGTGCTGGGCGATCCGCACACGCTCTACCCGAACATGCCGGAGACGCTGAAGGCAGCGCAGCAACTGGTGCAGGAAGGCTTCAAGGTGATGGTGTACTGCTCCGACGACCCGATCCAGGCGCAGAGGCTGGAGGCGGCGGGCTGCGTCGCCATCATGCCGCTCGCCTCACTCATCGGCTCCGGCATGGGCATCCTGAATCCGTGGAACCTGCAGCTCGTGCTCGACAAGGTGAAGGTGCCGGTGCTGGTCGACGCCGGCGTCGGCACGGCCTCGGATGCGGCGGTGGCAATGGAGCTTGGCTGCGACGGCGTGCTGATGAACACCGCGGTCGCCGCGGCGCGCAATCCCGTCTTGATGGCGCGGGCGATGAAAAAGGCGGTAGAGGCCGGCCGCGAAGCGTTCCTCGCGGGCCGCATGCCGAAGAAGCTCTACTCGGCCACGCCGAGCTCGCCCACCGAAGGAACGATCTCGTCCAAGGCGGCCTGAAGCGCCCCATCCGCAGCTACGTCCTGCGCCAGAGCAGGACGACGCCGGCGCAGCAGCGGGCGCTCAGCGCGCTGTACCCGAAGTATGGCATCGCCTTTTCCGCCACGAAGTTGGCCTCGCCTCGCGGCGCGCCGCTCGGGCTGGAAATTGGTTCGGGCATGGGCGAGACCACCGTGGCGATCGCGAAGGCGCATCCGCAGGCGGACTTCCTCGCGGTCGAGGTGCATGGACCAGGGGTCGGCGCGCTGCTCAACGCAATCGAGCGTGAGCAGCTCGGCAACCTGCGCGTCATCCGC
>DASQIG010000591.1:0-2120 GCA_035631735.1 Burkholderiales bacterium
CTCGCCTACGTGGCGATCCAGGCGCAGCTCTTCCAGTCCTACGCCAACCTCTACAAGGCGGTCGGCGGCGGCTGGGATGCGCAGCTCGAGCCGCTCGCAACGAAGTGAAAGGGAGCCGTGAATAGCACTCTCGCCCGCCGCGATTTCCTGCGTTTCCTCGCCGCGAGCCCGCTGCTCGCGGTACCGGGGCTATCGCCCGCGCAGAGCTACGACGCGCTGCGCGGGGCCGCGCAGACGCTCGACGCCGACGGGGTGATCAATTCGCCCGCGCAGGCGCTCAACGTCTTCGACTTCGAGCCGGCGGCGAAGAAGGCGCTCGCCGGCGCGCCCGCGCACTTCGGCTATCTCGCGAGCGGCGTCGACGACGACGGCACGCTGCGCGCCAACCGCGAGGCGTTCTCCGACTACGCCATCCGCGTGCGCCGCCTGATCGACGCGCGCAAGATCGACACGCGGGTCAGGATCTTCGGCGAGACCTGGGCGAGCCCGATCTTCCTCTGCCCGGTGAGCAGCCAGGCCGCGTTCAATTTCGCCGAGCGCGAGCTCGGCGTGGCGCGCGCCGCCGGCAAGCGCGGGCACCAGATGATCCTCTCGACGGTAGGCAACTCGACCGTCGAGGAGTGCGCGAAGGAGCACGGCTCGCCGATCTGGTACATGCTGTACCCGACCGACGACTGGAACGTGACGCAGGCGCTCGTGAAGCGCGCCGAGGCGGCAGGCGCGCCCGCCATCGTACTCACGGTCGACCGGCAGGGCGGACGCAACACCGAGACCCTTTTCCGCTTCCGCTTCCAGGACACGCGTCCGTGCACGGCCTGCCATACGCCGGGCTCGTTCGCGAACGAGGTGCAGCGCAAACCGATGTTCCAGGGCCTCGACGTCTCGCGCGTCACCAACCTCTACGGCACCGGCATGACCTGGGGCTTCATCGACCGCCTGCGCGACACGGTCAAGGGCAAGCTCGTGCTGAAGGGCATCATGACCGGCCAGGATGCGGCCGAAGCGCTGCGCCACGGCGTCGACGGCATCATCGTCTCGAACCACGGCGGCCGCGCCGAGGCGAGCAATCAGTCGAGCCTCGGCGTGCTGCCCGAGGTGGTGAAAGCGGTGAACGGCAAGGTGCCGGTGCTGCTCGACGGCGGCGTGCGGCGCGGCACCGATGTTTTCAAGGCGCTGGCGCTCGGCGCGAGCGCGGCCGGCATCGGCCGGCCCTACTGCTGGGGCCTCGCCGCGTTCGGCCAGGCCGGCGTCGATCGCGTGCTGGCGCTCATGCAGGACGAGTTCGTGATCATCATGCGTCAGGCCGGGACGGTCGATCTCGCCGCCATCGACGCGAAGTATCTGGCGCCCGCCGCGCGGCCGGTGCGCGCGCTCGGCACCGCTTCGGGGCGCAAGTACGATCTCGCGGACTAGCTACGAAGGATCGCGGCCGCGCAACTCCTCATGGCAGGCGTTGCCGAAATCGGCCCTGGGGTTCATCGCGTGTTTCTCGAGCTCCTCGCTGAGGTCGCGGAACGTCTTGTTCGGCGCGAGATAGGTCTCGATGATGGCGCGTACTAACTGGTCCCCGGCGTCGATCACCGCCGGCGACGACAGGACGCGCATCCGGCTCAGCAGGGCGTAAAGAGCGACGAGATTCGAGACGCGCTGGTCGGCGCGACGCTGCAGGTGATGCGCCTGCGCAAGATGCCGGCGCCCCTCGCTACCGGGCAGCCAGCGCGCTGACGCCAATCCGGCGGCTCGCTCTGGGGCGCGTGCGGCTGCTACGCGTTTTTAGCCGCCGTCGTCATGTGTCCGCTGCCACGCGAGGCCGCCCGGCCGACATAACGTCGCCCTAGCCGCGGACGAGAGTAGTCGCTCATGCACGCGACTGATTCCGTTCGCGGCGAAGACATGATTGGACGCATTGCGGCCGCCTTTGCGAACCTGCTGACCACCAGCCGTCGCGCGCCCTCACCGCAGCGCGACATGGCGGAGCAAAGGCCCCCGGCGCCGTTCGAGCTCCCGCGCGGCAAAGGCGAGGCGGTGATGATCGTCGATGGCGACGCGGCGCTGGTCGTCCTGGTCGAGCAGATGCTCGCTCGGCTCGGTTACCGGCCGAGCGGCTTCGATTCGAGCCA
>DASQIG010000592.1:0-9229 GCA_035631735.1 Burkholderiales bacterium
GGCAGGGGCTACGCAAAGATCGCGCTGGAGGAGTACCAGCGAAGGAAAAGCGAGTATGCGGGCTTGAAAGACTTCCCGCTCAATGTGCTGGCGTTGGCGCTGCTGCGTGGCTTGCAAGAGAGGTTTCCTTGTCGAGTTGAAGCGCAACCTCCGTCCGTGAAGTTGCAGTAGATCGCCTCAAACCGCAGCATCGCTCGTGCGTTCACGCATTGAATGGCGAGATCCAAAAACGTTCATTTCCTTGCCCGGTGCCCTCAATGCGGCACCTTATCGACGCAGACGCGCGTACGCACAGCGTTGCTGCGCAATGTCCAGAGCAGAGACCCGATAGGGCTCCACTGCGTTTCGTGCCAGCAAAAATGGGACGCTGGCTGGCACGAGCTCGAAGGGATCAAGCGATTGTTGGGGCAGGGGGCCCTGGCGGACTAGGCCTGTAGCTACTCGCGCGAGAGGGGAATCCAAGAGGGTCTCGCGGTAAGGCGCGTGAGGAAATTTATTCCGTTACTGGCGGAAAAGCATGCCAAGGAGACTCTCAGAGATGCCGGCGCGCGTTAGCGCGTGTCGGTCACGCGAGGGACACAAACGCGGCCCATACTGGGATAGTGAAGTCTCGCGTGAAGGAGGCTGCAAGCGTCCCATGGGCGTTTTCGGTCATGTGCCCTCAAGGCCATCTGGCGTCTCATACGGCATTTGACCGATTGACGCTCTCGAACCGCGTCCAGCGAGGTGGGTCGATCCCGCTGAATTGCGGCACTTGCGGTCGCCATTGGGACGCGACCCTCCAGCAACGAACCATGCTCGGGCTTGCCCTGCGGAACGCCCGGGGCAAGAAGCCGCCCCATCGCCATGCCCGAGAAGCCTCGAGGTCGCGCCGCTTTTAGCCAGTCCGTTTGGCGCGCGTCACAGAGTTGTCACGGATAGCACGTAGTTTCGCCGTCCGTGAAGGTCAGATCGATTTTCCTGTCCGACATCCACCTCGGCACGCCCGCCTGCCAGGCCGAGCGGCTGCTCGATTTCCTGCGGGACTACGACTGCGAGTACCTGTTCCTGGTCGGCGACATCGTCGATTTCTGGCACATCCGGCAGCGCGGGGTAACCTGGACCACGGCGCAGAACACCGTGGTGCAGAAGGTCCTCAAGCGCGCACGGCACGACGTGCAGGTGGTGTTCGTCCCCGGCAACCACGACGAGGCCGTGCGCGAGCACGCCGGCACGCTGTTCGGCAACATCCGCGTGGAGCGCGACCACGTGCACCAGGCGGCCGACGGCAAGCGCTATCTGCTGATCCACGGCGACGAGTTCGACAAGGTCACGCAGCACCACCGCTGGGTGGCGATCCTGGGCACGCACGCCTACGACTGGCTGGTCGAGCTCAACATGTGGCTGTCCTGGGTGCGGCGCACGCTGCGCATCCCCGGCTACTGGTCGCTCGCCGGCTACGCCAAGCGCAAGGTGAAGGGCGCGATCAGCTTCATCTCCAATTTCGAGGAGTCGCTAGCGCGCTATGCGCGCGAGCGCGGGGTCGACGGCGTGATCTGCGGCCATATCCACGTCGCCGCGATGCACGAGTGCCACGGCATCATCTACATCAATTGCGGCGACTGGGTGGACAGCTGTACTGGCATCGTCGAGCACACCGACGGCCGCATGGAGCTCGTGCGCTGGGCAGAGCCGATGAGTGAGGAACCGGCGCCGCCCGAGCCCGCCGTGGCAAGCGACGCGCCGCGGCCCGCGCCCGAGCGCATCGCAGCCTGAGGTTTTTCGGTAAGTCGCTAGACGCCCTGCGGCGCCGCCGCGTGCGCGCCGCGCAGCCGCCGTCCCGCGCCGACTTGCCCGGCGATCGCCGCGCCTGCATCCGCCGCCGCCGTGAGCACTGCCTCCAGCTCGCGCACCAGCGCGTCCCAGGAGCGTCTCGCGGCAGCCGGCCGCGCGCGGGCGGCGAGGAACACCGCGCGCGGCCGATCGGCGGCAAGCGCTGCCGCCCGCAACGCGAAAAGATCATTGTCCCCGTACGGCACCAGCACGCCGCTCGAGCCGTCCTCGATCATCTCGGCGGCCGCGGCGTAGTCGAAGGCGACGACCGCGAGCCCGCTCGCCATCGCCTCGAGCGTCACGTTGCCGTAGGTCTCGGTGAGGCTCGGGAAAAGGAACAGATCGCCCGAAGCGTAGTGCCGCGCGAGGTCCGCGCCGCTCTTGCGCCCGGCGAGCACCGCGCCGGGGAAGCGGCCCTGGAGCTCGCGTTTGAGCGGCCCCTCGCCCACCAGCACGAGCCTGGCGCGCGGCGCGCGCCGGCACGCCTTGGCGTACGCCGCCATCAGCGTCTCCAGGTTCTTCTCCGCGGCGATGCGCCCGACATACAGAAGCACGGGGTCCTCCGGCGCCGCGCCCCATTCGCGGCGCAGGCTCTCGTCGCGCCGCGCGGGCGTGAAGCGCTCGGTGTCGACGCCGCGCGCGATCACGCGCAGGCGCTGGAAACCGACAGCCGCGAGCTCGTCGCGCAGCGCCACCGTGGGCACGAGCGTGCAGAGCGTGCGGTTATGGAACTTGCGCAGATAGCCGAGGATCGGCTTCTTCAGCCAGCCCACACCGTAATGGCTGCTATAGGCGTGGAAATTGGTACGGAAGTCCGATACCACCGGGAGCTTCAGCTTCGCGGCGGCTAGCAGCGCCGACCAGCCGAGCGGTCCCTCCGTGACAATGTGCACCAGGTCCGGGCGGCGAATGCTCCACAGCCGCTCGAGCGAGCGTTTGGCGGGCAGGCCGATCTTCAGGTCCGGGTAGTGGGGAATGGCAATGCCGCGCACCAGGACCTGGTCCTCGCCGCCCGCGTCGGCCGCGCCCTGCCGCGGGCGGATGAGCTGGATGTGGTGCTCCAGCCGGCGCAATCCCTCGACGAAGCGCTCCGCGGTCACGGCGACGCCGTTCAGCTCCGGCGGATAAGTCTCGGTCACCACGGCGATGCGCAGCGTGCGCCGTGTGGCCGCGAGCTCCTCGAACACGATGGAGGCCGGCTGGTGCATTGGCGCGGCATGATGCGCGCGCCGTGCGACCGTCCGATGACCGCGGTTGTCTTCGTTCGGTCATCGTTCGATCACAGTTTGGTAGCAATTCGCCCGTAGCCTCGCGCCGTCGGCACTGCCAAAGGAGAACAAGGGATGAAGCACATCCTGCAAGCCCTGGAGGTCCAGCGCTGGGACGACCACCGCTACTACCATCACAGCCGCATCAACCAGTCGCTGCATTTCGTGAGCGCGACGAGCTTCCTCTGCTCCTACGTGCTGCTCTTCTTCCAGCCGGTGGCGGCGACGCTGCTCGGCTGGCTCGTCGCGATGACCGCGCGCCAGTCGGGACACTTCTTTTTCGAGCCGAAGGGCTACGACCAGGTGAACCAGGCCACGCACGAGTACAAGGAGCTGATCAAGGTCGGCTACAACCTGCGCCGCAAGGTGCTGCTGTACGTCGCCTGGGCGCTCGCGCCGCTACCGCTCCTGGCTTCGCAAACCTTCTTCGGTGTGTTCGCGCCGCCCACGACGGCCGCCGACTACGTGCACCATGTTTCGATGATCTGGCTCGTGGTCGGCGGCGGCGGGCTGCTCTTGCGCACGGTGCACCTGTTCTTCATCCGCGACGTCGAGACAGGGCTGGTCTGGATGCTGAAGATCCTCACCGACCCTTTCAACGACGTGAAGCTCTACCACAAGGCGCCGCTCGCGCTGATGCGCGGCGAGCTGATCGACGCGAGCCTCGAGACCGAGGTGGCGCAGCGCGCCGCATCGTAGGAAAAAGGGGACTGTCCCTATTTTTCGCAGTTACGAATGAGAAAAATAGGGACTGTCCCTGTTTTTCCGTTAGAACCGCTCGGCGAGCATCTCCCGCAGGATCCCGCGGCGGATCGAGCCGTTGGTGAGCGCGGCGTCCGCCCACCACCAGCCGTCGCGCTCCATCGCGCGGCAGGCGGCGACGAAGCGCTCGGCCACCGTATCGAAATCGGCGTCGCCGCAGTCGAGGCTGAAGATCAGGCGCCCGGTGCCCACCCACGAGAGCGCGAGCCCCTCGGCGCGCAGGTAGTACTGCAGCATCCAGTTGTAGCGCGAGGGCCGCGTGTAGCACACGGTCCACACCGTCGAGAGGTTCGCGACGCGCACCGGCAGCTTCTCCGCCTCCAGCGCCCGGTTCAGGCGCTCGGCGCGCTCATCCCAGCGCTCATCCAGCCCCTCGTAGAGCCTTTGCACCTCCGGCCCCTGGATGCGCTCGAGGAACACCTGCATCGCCGCCATCACGTACGGGTGCGAGTTGAACGTGCCGCGCGCGAAGCAGATGTCGGCCGGACGGCGCTCGTCGTAGCGCCGCATGAGGTTGCGCCGGCCGCAGAGCACGCCCACCGGGAAGCCGCCGGCCACGGTCTTGCCGTAGGTCACCATATCGGCGCGCACGCCGTAGTACTCCTGCGCGCCGCCGGGCGCGAGGCGAAAGCCCACCAGGATCTCGTCGAAGATGAGCGCGATGCCGCGCGCGCTGCAGACCTGGCGGAGCTTGCGCAGCCAGGCCGAATAGGCCTCGCGGTCGAAATGCGCGCGGCGGCCGCTGTCGACGAGCGAGCCGTCGCCGGGCGCGGCGCGGTTCGGATGCAGCGCCTGCAGCGGGTTGACCAGCACGCAGGCGATGTCGCGGCGGCTACGCAGCACGCGCAGCGAGTCCTCGTTCATGTCCTTGAGCGTGTAGGTATCTCGAACCGGCGCCGGATTGCCGACGCCGGGCTGGACGTCATCCCACCAGCCGTGATACGCCCCGCAGAAGCGCACGACGTGCGAGCGCCGCGTGTGGTAGCGCGCGAGGCGCACCGCCTGCATCACCGCCTCGGTGCCCGACATGTGGAACGAGACCTCGTCGAGGCCCGAGATCTCCCTCAGGCGCCGCACGTTGTAGGCGACCGCGGGATGGTACGCGCCGAGCACCGGCCCGAGCGCCGCGGCGCGCGCCGCGCCTTCAGCCATGCAGGACTTGTAGAACTCGTAGCCGAAGACGTTCAGGCCATAGGAGCCGGCGAGGTCGTAGAGGCGGTTGCCGTCGAGGTCGGTGAGCACGCAGCCCGCGGCGGACGCGAGGAACGCGCCTACCGGCAGGTGCTCGCGCACGTAGGCGCTGTACTGGAACGGCACGCGATAAGCGGAAGTGAACTGCAGGTCGGAGAGTCCCTCCCTCGCCTGCGCGGTCAGCGCGAGCGTCTTCGGAAACCTCTGCGCGTAGAGCGCTGCCAGGCGCGCGAAGCCGGCCCGCCGGCGCGCCTCGACTTCGGCCGGCGCGCCATCCGAGCGGAAGATGCGCTCGCCGCCGTAGGCGTATCCGGGCACCAGCGCCGCCACGCGGCGCGCGACGCGCGCATGGCCTGCGAGCGACGGATGCTTCGCGCGCGACAGCTCCAAGCGCGCCTTCAGCGCCGGCAGCGTGAGCGCCGCGGCGCCCGCGCCGAGGCCGTAAAGCACTAATGACTCGCCAAGCATCCCGGGCAGAGCATCTACAGGAGCCGCGTTACCGCACGGTGACCAGTGAGCTCAACTTCCTCCTCACCAACCGCATCCCGCGCCTTGCGCTTACCCGCTTCATGGGCTGGTTCAGCCGCATCGAGCAGCCGCTGGTCGCCCGGCTCGCGCTCGCGCTGTGGCGCGCCTTTGCCGATCTGCGGCTGGAGGAAGCGAAGAAGGTGCGCTTCGCGAGCATCCACGATTGCTTCGTGCGCGAGCTGAAAGAGGGCGCGCGAGCGGTGGATCCGGATCCCGCGGTGCTGGCGAGCCCCTGCGACGCGATCGTCGGGGCGAGTGGCAGCGTGCGCGGCACGCTCGCCTTCCAGGCGAAGGGTTTCCCGTACTCCCTCCCCGACCTGCTCGGCGACCCAGCGCTCGCGGCCCGCTATGACAACGCGGCCTACGTGACGCTGCGCATCACCTCGAGCATGTACCACCGCTTCCACGCGCCGCACGACTGCCGCGTCGGGCCGGTCACCTACTTCTCCGGCGATACCTGGAACGTGAACCCGCCCGCGCTCGCCAGAGTGCCGAGCCTGTTCTGCAAGAATGAGCGCGCACTCATCCGCCTGCGGCTCGAGGCGAGCGCACACGAGATCCTGCTGGTGCCGGTGGCGGCGGTCCTGGTGGCGAGCATCCGGCTCAACTTCCTGCCGGTGCCGCTGAGTCTCCGCTACCGCGGCCCAAACGTGATCGCCTGCGATGCGCGCTACGCCAAGGGCGAGGAGATGGGCCGCTTCGAGCACGGCTCGACCATCCTGGTCTTCGCTCCACGCGGCTTCCGGCTGCTCGCCGCCGAAGGCTCCGTCGTCCGCGTCGGCCAGCCGCTGATGTGGCTGCCAGAAAAATAGGGACAGTCCCTATTTATTTCTAAGGTTCGGCACGTACGCGAGCGCGATGCTGATCCATACCGCCAGCGTGAAATAGGGTGTGAGCCAGGCGGCGTCCTGGCGCCATTGCGCCCACTCACGCTCGACCGTGCACCGCCCAAGCAGCTGGCGCAGCCCTTCACTGAGCGTGAGATAAGCACCGGCGGGCTCCCAGCGCCGCAGGTACATCGGCACGACGTACGCGACCATGAAGACGATGTACACCGCCGCGAACGCGATGGCGACGAGGATTACTGTCCGGCCGAGCGCGCCTTCGTAGTTCCAGCGTGTGGCGAGGAACGCGGCCGCAAACGCTGCCGCCAGCGTCCAGAGCGCGTTCTCCGCCGCGTGGAAGAGATCGTTGCGCGTGAGCACCGCGAGCCAGGAAAGGATTTCCGCGACGGCGATGATCGCCACCAAGGCGCCCGCGGCGCGTACCGCGCCAGCCTCGTGCATGAGGAGCGCCCACTGTACGACGAACGCGAGCTCGGCCACGGTCGCTACCGAGCGGCCGACGAAAATGCGCGAGACGGGCGTGTCGTGCAGGCAGTAGCGCGGCACGTCGACCATCGGCAGCACCGAGCGGAACGCGCATCCCGCGACGTACACCGCCGACAGCCAGAGCAAGGCGCGGCGTGTGGCCTCGACTTCAGGGTCCGGCGCGAGCCACCACGCCGAAACACCCCAGAGCGCGGCGTTGAGGAGCGCCGCCGCGCACAGCGCCATCCACCACGCCCGGGTAGCGGCCGACACGCCTTCTTCCCTTCTTGTTATGACAACGCGGCGCGATCTTCACCGGCTGCTGTGACCGATTGATGACCGTACGCCTCGCTATCGGCGACGAATTGCGCGATTGCCGCGGCCGCGGCCTGCGGGTTGGTGAACAGGGCGAGGTGCGGCCCCTCGATGGCGACGAGGCGGGCCGACGGCCGCAGGCGCAGCACTTCCTCGGCGTTGCGGCGCGGCACGATGCCGTCCCTGCTTGACGCGAGATAGAGCAGCGGCTGGCGGCAAGCCTGGAGCAGAGAGCGCGCGTCCACGGCGGCGATTGCCCGCAGGCGTGCCGCAACCACGCTCGCGGATACGCATTTCCAGGTTTTCGATTTCGCGCACCGCATAGCGTCGCTAGGCGGCCTGAGCAGCCAGAGGGGAAGCCGCCGCGCGGCGCGCCACAGCCACACCGGCGGACCGACGAGCGCGAAGCGCAGCAGCGACAGCAGCGGACTTGGCGGCCGCACGAAGCTCGCCGCGAGGATCACGCCGCGCACCTTGGCCGGCTCTGCGGCCGCCAGCATGAGCGCCAGCGGACCCGAGAACGACCAGCCGACGACATAGCACTGGGGCAGGCCGGCGAGCGTCGCGCGAACCAGGGCGAGCAGGTCGACATACGCCGCGCCGCCGCTTTGCGGATAGGTAATGACGCGCGGGTCGACGCAGCTGGGCAGCGCAGCGAGCAGCGGCCCAAAGAAGACGTCCGTGCCATCAAGGCCCGGCAGGAGAACGAGCGTCCTGGGTGCGCTCATCGATGCATGTTAGTCGGAGAGCGGCCGGGTCGGGCGGCGACTAAATGCCGAGGTACGCGGCTTGCACCTGTTTGTTGTTTGCCAACTCCGAGCTGGCGCCTTGCATGACCACCTTGCCGCCTTCCAGCACGTAGGCCCGTTGCACCAAGGCGAGCGCACGGCTGACGTTCTGCTCCACCAGCAGGAGCGCCGTGCCCATTTTGTGAATCTCGCCGATCTTCTCGAACGTGACGTCGCACATGACCGGCGCGAGGCCGAGCGACGGTTCGTCGAGCATCAGGAGGCGCGGCTTGAGCATCATGCCGCGGGCCACCGCCAGCATTTGCTGCTCGCCGCCGCTCATGGTCCCGGCCAGCTGCGTCCGGCGCTCGGCCAGGCGCGGAAAAATGCCGTAGACGAGCTCGAGCGAGCGGGCCCGTTCCGCCTTGGCGCGCGGGGCGTAGGAACCGATCTCGAGATTTTCGTTCACCGTCATTTCCGGAAACACCTGCCGACCTTCCGGCACGTGGGCGATGCCCAGTTCGGTGATCCTGTACGGCGGCAGCGAAGCGAGGTCGTGCCCCAGGAACGTCACGCGGCCCGCCGTCCGCCTCACCAGACCCGAGATGACCCGCAATGTCGTGCTCTTGCCTGCGCCGTTCGCGCCGAGCAGCCCGACCGCCTCGCCTTCGGCGACGTTGATGGTGACTTCCTGGATCGCCGGCACACGGCCGTACGAAGCGCTCACGGCGCTGAGCTCGATCACGGCGCCGCTCCGGCCGCATGCGCATAGCCCGAGCCGAGATAGGCCCGGATGACTTCCGGATTGCGGACGACCTCTTTCGGGCTGCCTTCGGCGATCTTCTGTCCATGGTCGAGGACCACGATGTGCTTGGCGACCGCCATGATGGCCCGCATCAGGTGCTCGACGATGACGATGGTGAGCCCGCGGCCCGACAGCTTGCCGACCAGGGCCACGGCCTGGTCTACCTCCGCGGGATTGAGGCCCGCCATTACCTCGTCGAGCAGCAGCAGCCGCGGCTCGGTCGCCAGTGCGCGCGCCATTTCAAGCCGACGCTGATCGATGGTCGTCAGATCGCGTGCCGCCTTGTTCTCGTGCGCCGACAGTCCGACGAAGTCGATGGCGTCACGAGCTTTCGCGCGCGCTGCATCGGGGCTTCGGGTTCTGAGGAAGGCGCCGGTCATCACGTTCTCGAGTACCGTCATGCGGCCGAACGGCTTTGCCACCTGGAATGTTCGCGCAAGGCCGTGGGCGCAGACGTCATGCGGTCGCAGGCCGACCAACTCCCGCCCGAAGGCGCACACCGAGCCCGTG
>DASQIG010000593.1:0-7529 GCA_035631735.1 Burkholderiales bacterium
GTAGTTCTTCGCCTCACCACCGTACTTCTTCGCCAGGATGTGCGTCATCGCCGCCGTCAGCGTCGTCTTGCCGTGATCGACGTGTCCAATCGTGCCCACGTTCACATGCGGCTTGGTGCGCTCGAATTTGCCTTTTGCCATGATCGTTTCCTGTTATTTCCGAGTTACTTTGGCGCCTTCGCGCTGATCACCGCCTCGGCGACGCTCCTCGGCGCCTCGGCGTAATGCTTGAACTCCATCGTGTAGGTGGCGCGCCCCTGCGTCAGCGAGCGCAGCGTCGTCGAGTAGCCGAACATCTCGCCGAGCGGAACCTCGGCCTTGATCACCTTGCTGCCCGGCAGATCCTCCATGCCCTGGATCACGCCGCGGCGGCCCGAAAGATCGCCGATCACGTCGCCCATCTTTTCCTCCGGCGTCTCGACCTCGACCGCCATGATCGGCTCGAGCAGCATCGGTGACGCGGCGCGCATGCCGTCCTTGAAGGCGAAGATCGCCGCCATCTTGAACGCGTTCTCGTTCGAGTCGACCTCGTGGTAGGAGCCGTCGAACAGGGTCACCCTGGTGTCGACCACCGGGTAGCCGGCGAGCACGCCTTCCTGCCATGCCTCGGCCACGCCCTTCTCCACCGCCGGGATGTACTCGCGCGGCACCCGCCCGCCTTTGATCGCGTCGACGAACTCGTTGCCTTTGCCGTGCTGCGGCTCGAGCTTCAGCCAGACGTGACCGTACTGGCCGCGGCCGCCCGACTGCTTGATGAATTTGCCCTCGGACTCGAGCGACTTCCTGAAGGTCTCGCGGTACGCCACCTGGGGTTTGCCGACCGAGGCCTCGACGCCGAACTCGCGCTTCATGCGATCGACGATGATCTCGAGGTGCAGCTCACCCATGCCGGAGATGATGGTCTGCCCCGATTCTTCGTCGGTGCGCACGCGGAACGACGGATCTTCCTGCGCCAGGCGGCCCAGCGCCATGCCCATCTTCTCCTGGTCGACCTTGGTCTTCGGCTCGACGGCCTGCGCGATCACCGGCTCGGGGAATTCCATGCGCTCCAGCGTGATGATCTTCTTCACGTCGGAGATCGTCTCGCCGGTGACCACGTCCTTCAGGCCCACGACCGCGGCAATGTCGCCGGCGCGCACTTCCTTGATCTCCTGGCGCTCGTTGGCGTGCATCTGCAGCAGGCGTCCGATGCGCTCGCGCTTGCCGCGCATCGAGGTATAGACCGTGTCGCCCGAGGCCAGCACGCCGGAGTACACGCGGATGAAGGACAGCTGGCCGACATAGGGGTCGGTCATGATCTTGAAGGCGAGCGCCGCGAACGGCTCGTCGTCCCCGGGCTTGCGCACCTCGGGCTCGCCTTTCTCGTTCTCGCCCTTCACCGGCGGGATATCGATCGGCGAGGGCAGATAGTCGATCACCGCGTCGAGCATCGCCTGCACGCCCTTGTTCTTGAACGCCGAGCCGCACAGCATCGGCACGATCTCGTTGTTGATCGTGCGCACGCGCAGGCCCTTCTTCAGCTCCTCGACCGACAGCTTCCCCGTCTCGAGGTACTTGTTCATCAACTCCTCGTTGGCCTCGGCCGCGGCCTCGACCATCTTCTCGCGCCATTCCTTGGCCTGGTCGATCAGCTCGGCGGGGATCTCGCGGCGCTCGAACTTCATCCCCTGGCTCGCCTCGTCCCAGTAGATCCCTTGCATGGAGACCAGATCGATCACGCCGGCGAACTTGTCCTCGGCGCCGATCGGCAGCTGTAGCGGCACCGGGTTGCCCTTGAGCCGCGTGCGGATGTGCTCGTAGGACTTGAAGAACGTGGCGCCGACGCGGTCCATCTTGTTGATGAACGCGAGCCGCGGCACGCGGTACTTGTTGGCCTGGCGCCATACCGTCTCGGACTGCGGCTGCACGCCGGCAACCGCGTCGTACACCATGCAGGCGCCGTCGAGCACGCGCAGGCTGCGCTCGACTTCGATGGTGAAGTCGACGTGTCCCGGCGTGTCGATGATGTTGATGCGGTGCTCGGGATAGGAAAGGTCCATGCCTTTCCAGAAACAGGTGGTCGCAGCCGACGTGATGGTGATGCCACGCTCCTGCTCCTGCTCCATCCAGTCCATGGTCGCGGCGCCGTCGTGAACCTCGCCGATCTTGTGGTTCACGCCGGTGTAGAAGAGGATGCGCTCGGTGGTCGTGGTCTTGCCGGCGTCGATATGCGCCGAGATGCCGATGTTCCGATAACGCTCGATGGGAGTCTTGCGAGCCACGGCCACTGTTCCTTGATCCTTCCTAGAACCGGTAGTGCGAGAAAGCCTTGTTCGCTTCAGCCATGCGATGCACTTCCTCGCGCTTCTTCATCGCACCGCCGCGGCCCTCGGCCGCTTCCTGCAGCTCGCCGGCGAGCCGCACCATCATCGATTTCTCGCCGCGCTTTTGCGCCGCCTCGCGGATCCAGCGCATGGCGAGCGCGACGCGGCGCACCGGCCGCACTTCCACCGGCACCTGGTAGTTCGCGCCGCCGACGCGGCGGCTCTTCACCTCGACGACCGGCTTCACGTTCTGCACCGCCTGCGAGAACACCTCGATCGGATCCTTGCCCGACTTCGACTTGATCTGCTCCAGCGCGCCATAAATGATGCGCTCGGCAACCGACTTCTTGCCGCGCGTCATCAGCACGTTGACGAACTTCGCCAGCTCGACGTTGTTGAACTTCGGATCGGGCAGGATTTCGCGCTTGGGGACTTCTCTGCGGCGGGGCATGGCGGGCGACCTTTACGCTGATTTGGGCGCCTTGGCGCCGTACTTGGAACGCCCCTGCTTGCGGTCCTTCACGCCTTGCGTGTCGAGCGAGCCGCGCACGATGTGGTAGCGCACGCCCGGGAGGTCCTTCACGCGGCCGCCGCGGATCAGCACGACCGAGTGCTCCTGCAGGTTATGCCCTTCGCCGCCGATGTAGCCGATCACCTCGAAGCCGTTGGTGAGGCGCACCTTCGCCACCTTGCGCAGCGCCGAGTTCGGCTTCTTGGGCGTCGTCGTGTACACGCGCGTGCACACGCCGCGCTTCTGCGGCGAGCCCGCAAGCGCCGGTACTTTCGACTTCGGGCGCTTGGCGACGCGCCCCTGGCGCACTAACTGGTTGACGGTGGGCATTTATTTGCGGTTCCAGAAACAAACCGGGCGGCCACGATTGCTCCTGCGTAGCCGCCCCGGGGCTAAAAAAGAGGCCGGATTATAAAGAGGAAATTGGCGCGGTGCAAGAAAATCCCACGCGGAAATCAGCCGGGTCTGGGCTCCTGCACGAAGCCGAAGCGCGCGGGGATTTCGGCCCGCGTTATGCGCTGCAGCGAAGGCTCCGTATCGGCGAAGCGGCCGAGGTCCCGGTCATCGAGCAGCGCGATGCCCCGGTCATCCGCCATGAGGACCGAGCCCTCATCGTCCAGGTAGGCGGCGCGTGCCGCAAACGTGCGGCCGCAGTGGTCGATGAGCTGCTCGCCCTCGTAGTGCACCACGAGCGGCGTATAGGCGAGCGTCACGTAAACGCGCTGCGGGCCGTTCTGGAAATACCAGCGGCCGTCCGCTTCAGCTTCGTAGTTGCGTGCGATGAACTCGCGCAGCGCCGCGTTGGTGATGCGCTCGTTTTTGATAAGCCAATTGCCACGGCGGTCCAGAGCCAGCCAGCCGTAGACGGCCGGGACGTTCGGCCACTTCGCCATGGCGCGTGCCACGACCGAATCCATGCGGCGAGCTTACTCGGCGAGCGCGTCTATCGGGTGGGGTTGATAGATGCCGAAGCCCTGCGCATAGCCGACGCCCATCGCCTTCAGGCGCACCAGGACATCCTGCTCTTCGACGCATTCGGCCACCACGCCAAAGCCCAGGCGCTCGCCGACGCGCAGGATGGCGTTGAGCTTGCTGCGCGCGCTGTCGTTGGAGATCACCTTGCGCGTGATGCGTCCGTCGACTTTGACGAACTGCACGCCGAGCGCCTTCACTGGCGTGAACGACACGGCGCGGCAACCGAAGCCGTCGATGAGTAGCGGCGTGCCGACCGACTTGATCATCGCTGCGAAGCGCTCCACCGATTCCGGGCGCGCGAGCGTATCGGCTTCGTCGATCTCGAACAGCAGCCGCGAGCCCTCGATCTGGTTGGCGGCGAGCTGGCCGGTGACAAAGCGCGGGAACTCCATGTCTTCCATGGTCTGGCAGGAGATATTCACCGTGAAGCGCGCGATGCGCGAGCCTTGCGCGAGCCGCTTCACCGTGTGGCGCACCACCCAGCGATCGAGGTAAGGCATCATGCGGTAGTGCTCGAATACCGGCAGGAATTCGCCGGGCGGGACGAGCGCCCGCTCCTCTTCGCGCAGCCGCACCAGCACTTCGGCCATCGGGTAGCGCTCGCCGCCCGCAAACTGCAGGATCGGCTGGCAGTAAAGCTCGAACTCGTTGTTCTCGATCGCGTCCTTAAGCCGCTGAACCGGGTTGGTCCAGCCGGCGAGCTCCGAATCCATGCGCTCGAGAAAGGTGTCCTCCACGTCCTCGATTTTAGCGAGCCACGCAGCGCTAAGATCGTCGGCCCCCGCGAAAGAAAGATAAATGAGCGTAAAAATTGAACTGAACCACAAGGTGCACGTGCTCACGCGCAAGGAGGAACTCGATAGCGTGCGAGTCGCCGGCAAGGTCGTCGTCGTGATCGATGTGCTATTTGCCACGACTACGATGGTCGCCGCCCTTGCCCACGGGGCGCTCGAGGTGATCCCGGTGCTCGATGAAGCGGCCGCCCGCGCCGAAGATGCGCGACGTGGTGCGGGAAGCTGCATCCTTGCCGGCGAGCTCTATGCGCAGACGCTGCCCGGCTTCGTGCATCCGGCGCCGCTTGCGCTCATCACCCATGGCGTGCAGGGTCGCACGGTGATCTACTCCACGACCAACGGCACGGTAGCCATGTCGCTCGCGGCCGGTGCGCGCCGCGTGTACTGCGGCGCGCTACTCAACGCGCGGCGCCTGGTAGAGCACATCGTCGCCGAGCATGCGCGCGACACCGTGCTCCTCGTGTGCTCGGGCTCGGGCGCGAACTTCAACTTCGAGGATTTCTTCGGCGCCGGCTGCTACGTCGAGCGCTTCGCCGAGCAGCTTGGCCCGGCCGCGGACTTCTCGGATGCGGCGCGGGCGGCGCGCACCGTGTTTCGCCATTCGCCGCTTCCGCAGGGGCTGCTCGACTGCCGCCTGGGCCGCATGATGAGCGCTCGAGGGCTGAGGCACGAGGTGGAATTCGCCTGCCGTGTCGACGCGTTTGCCGCCGTACCGGCGCTCGACGAGGGACGATTGCGCCTGGTTGTCTAGGTCCGCTCGAGCTCCGCGCTCACCGCGAGGTGGTCGGACAGCATCGACCAGGGCTTGCCCCTGTGCACCTGCGAGGCGACGACGTTGAAGCCGCGCACGTAGATGCGATCGAGCCGCAGCACCGGCATCAGCGCCGGGAAAGTGCGCGCCGCCCTGCCGAAGCGCGCGAGCGACACCTCGGTCATGCCCAGGCGCCGCTCCAGGATCGACGAGGCGCGGTGGCGCCAATCGTTGAAGTCGCCGGCGACGATGATCGGCAGGTTGCGCGAGGCGAGCTCTTCGAGCCGGTGTGATATCGCCTCGAGTTGCCGGCTGCGGCCGCGCTCGTGCAGCGACAGATGCACGCACACGCAGTGCAGGTTGCGACGCCAGCCCGGGACCGCGACCACGCTGTGCAAAAGGCCGCGGCGCTCGTAGCCATGGTCGGAGACGTCCTGGTTCTCGAAAGAGAGGAAGCCGTAGCGCGACAGGATCGCGTTGCCGTGATGACCGTGGTCATACACCGCGTTGCAGCCATAGACATGCTGCCAGGTGTCGCCGGCGAGAAACGCATGCTGCGGCTCGAAGGGGGCGCCGGCGAAGCGCATGGCGAAGCGCTGGTTGAGGCCCTGCACTTCCTGCAGGAACACGAGATCCGGGTCGAGCATCTCCAGGCCCTCGCGCAACTCATGGATCACCATGCGCCGGTTGAAGTGCGACAGGCCTTTATGGATGTTGAGGGTGACGACCCTGAGCCGCTCAACCTTCATTGCTCACCGAGCATCACGATCGCATCGCGGTTGGACCAGGAGAAGCATTTTGCCGCCGCTTCGCGCCAAGGCAACCAGGCAAAGGCCAGATGTTCGTCGGGCGCGACGCGCACCGCAACGCGCATGGGCAGCTGCAGCGCAAAGACGTGCTCCACGTTATGCACGACGCCCGGGGCAAAGCGGCTGCGCCACTGCGGGTAGATTTCGAACGTATAGACAACGTTCCAGCGCGTAAGCCGCCCGGCGCCCGCGCCGATGCCGGTTTCCTCGCCGAGTTCGCGCGCCGCCGCACGTTCGAGCGGCTCATCGTCATAGTCCACCGAGCCGGTGACCGATTGCCAGAAACCGGGACGCAAGGCGCGTTCCAGGAGCAGCACCTCGCGCGCGGCGGTATGCACCAGCACCAGCACGGACCGCGGAATCTTGTAACTCATGCCTCGCGATAAAGGTCCGCAAGCGCGAGGCGCTTCTGCGGGTCGATGAAGATCGCAAAGAATGGCTTGCCGCGCCCCGCCCAGTACTCGGCGGCGGCGCGCAGCACATCGGTCAGCACGCCGAGCTCGTCGCCTGCCGGGTAGCTGCGCAGGATGAGCACATGGCCCTCGCCCGCGCGCCAGCTTAGATCGCTCAGGCAATCCTCGAGCGCGTCCCAGTTGGCGCCGAACCACTCCGGGAAATCGAGCGCGCGCGCCATGGCGTCGAACACGCTCGCGCCGGCATCGATCGTGGCGACGTCGAGCGCGCTGCCGCGCGTCGCGTCCTCGATCGCCTGTGCGGCGCTCGCACGGTAGACGCCCGAGCGGGCCGGATCGCGCAACCGCTGCAGCAGCTTGCTCACGGACGAATGATGCGTCGAAACGTGCGGTAGTGGTCGTCGGTGTAGTAGTACTCGCCGCCGCGTCCGGCGACGATGCGCCGCGGCCCGCGGCCGCGCACGCCGGGCGCCTCCACCGTGTACTCGCGATAGTAGCCGCGCTCGCGCGCCGGGAGCTGCCGCTCGCGATTGGAGAACAGCGCGCCGTCGCGCGCATACGGGAACGGCCCGCCCGCCTCGATGCGCGCCAGCGTCTCGCGCGCCTGCGGCGGCAGCGCTTCGAGCCGCACGCTGCCCGAAAGGGCGAGCGCCGTGCTGCAAACGACCAGCAGCGCCGCCAGCGCCGCGCGCATCAGCCCTTCGGCTTCTCCCGCGGCCGCTCGGTCAACTTTATTCCCAGCTCGCGCAGCTGTTTCTCGTCCACCGGGCTCGGCGCGTGCACCAGCAGGTCCTGCGCGCGCTGCGTCTTCGGGAACGCGATCACGTCGCGGATGGAATCCACGCCCGCCATCAACGCCACGAGCCGATCCAGCCCGAACGCGATGCCGCCATGCGGCGGCGCGCCGTATTGCAGGTTTTCGAGCAGGAAGCCGAACTTGGCGCGCGCCTCCTCCTCCGAGATACCGAGCGCC
>DASQIG010000594.1:0-2942 GCA_035631735.1 Burkholderiales bacterium
GCCTCGAGGCGCGCCGTCCAGCGTCGTACGGTGTCCTCATCGCCGACCGGCTCGCGCGGCAGCACCTCTTCCGATTGCGGGATGCCCGCGGCGGTCTCCTCGCCGATCAGCGCCGGCGTGCCGCAGGCCATGGCCTCCTGCACGGAAAGCGGCACGCCTTCGCCGACGCTCGGCAGCACCAGCAGGTCGGCGCTCGCATAGAGCGCGCGCAGGTCTTCGGTGCCCGGGCTGCGCACCACGCCGACGTTCGCGAGCTGCCAGCTCGCCGGGTCGATCGGTCCCCAGCCGGCGAGGACCCAGTGCAGCCGCGGGAAGCGCTCGGCGAGCGCGCGCAGGATCGGCAGGCCTTTCTTCTCCACGAAGCGCCCGAGGAAGAGGAGCACCGGCCTGTCCGCCGGCAGCGCCAGGCGGCCGCGCAGCGAGCGGCGCTCATCCGCAGTCGCCGGGCGGAAGCGCGCCGTATCGACGCCGTTCTCGATCAGCACCGGCGGCCGCCGAAAGCTCACGAAGCGGCTGAAATAGTCCTGCACCGTGGCGCTCTCGAACACCACCTGGTCGGCGCCGCCGAGGACCCAGCGGCCGAGCAGGCGGTTGGCGGCGCCGTGCAGGCCGCGCAGCAGCGGATTGCGATACGGAACGTGGCCGATGTGCTGCGTGACGAGCACCGGCTTGCCGGCGCGGCGCGCGGCGATGAAAGCAATGAGGTTGGCGAAGTAGAGGCAGTCGTGGAGGTGCACGACATCGGCGCCGCGGCAGGCGCCCGCCAGGCGGCGCAGCGCGGCCACGCTCCATAGCGGGTAGGGCAGGCCGAGCATGCGCTCGATGCCGTTCCAGCTCGGCGCCGGCGCGCTCTTCAATCCCGGCGCGGGCGCGGGCGCGGCGTCGCAGTCGCTCGCGTGCCACTCGATCTCGGCGACGCCGTCCGCGGCGAGCCGCTCGGCGAGCTGGCCGGCGACGCGCTCGACGCCGCCGCGGTGGGCGGGATAGTAGTGCGTTACGAGGGCGACGCGCGCAGCCACTCGCACGTCCGGCGCAGCCCTTCGGCGAGCGGCGTGCTCGCGCGCCAGCCGAGATGGCGCGCGGCGGCCGAGGCGTCGAGCACGTTGACCGGCACGTCGAGCGCACGGGGCGCGCTGTGCTCCACCTTGACGCGCCGCCCGAGGAGCTTCTCGATCTCCGCGACGAGCTGGTTCAGGCTGGCGCCCTTCCCCGAGCCGATGTTGAAGATACGCTGCGCGCCCTCGAAGCTCGCCGCTTTGAGCATCGCGTCAACCGCGTCGGCGACATAGACGTAGTCTCGCACGACTGAGCCGTCACCCCAGATCTGGATCGGCTGGTCGCGCAGCGCACGATCGAGGAACACGGCCACGGCGCCCTGCGCGATGTCCAGCCGCTGGCGCGGACCGTAGAGGTTCGCGGGCCGCACGATGCGGTAGTCCAGGCCGTGCAGCCGGTGCGCGAGGGCCAGGTATTTCTCCACCATCAGCTTGTGGATGCCATAGGAAGAGATGGGCTCCGTCGGGTGGTCTTCGGCGAGCGGCGTCTTGCACGGCACGCCGTAGACCGTGCCGCCGGAGGAAACGAACACCAGCTTGCGCACGCCGTGCTCGCGGCACAGCTCGAGCAGCCGCAGGCTGCCGAGCACGTTCGACTCGACGTCGTACACCGGGTTGTCGTTCGAGTTCTTCGGCAGCGTGGTCGACACCAGGTGGAACACGAGCTCCGTGTCCTGGAGCGCGGGCGCGAGCGCCTGCGGATTGAGAAAATCGCCGGTAAAGACTTCGAACCCCTTGGCGCGCGGAAAGAGCGGCAGACGGTCGACATGGGGGCGATCGAAAACCTTTACGCGGTGGCCTTGCTGCGCCAGCGCCTCTGCGAGATGCGATCCGATGAATCCGGCGCCTCCCAGCACCAAACAGGGTCCCATTTCTCTTTTCCTTCAGCTTTGCCGGGCCGAGTTTACAGTCCTGAGAACAGATTCCCCTTTCAAACCGACCAAGTTGGCGTAGCGGCGGCCCGTCGTGCGTTCGACCAGCGCGCGCGGGCTCGCGACCGGCGCCGGGACGCCACTCTTATCCGGAAGTTCGTAAAGCCGAAATCCGAGGTCGCGCAACATCTCCAGATATTCGAGCGCATCGGCGCCGCAGCGCGCGAGGCCGTAAGGCCAGAACTCGGTCATCAGGATGCAGTCGCTGCTGCCCGCGAGCAGGCGGCTCGCCCCGCGAACCACCTTGGCCTCGGCGCCCTGCACGTCGATCTTGATGAACTGGGCCGTCGAGATGCCGTGGCGGCGGCAAATGTTGTCCAGCGAATCGGCATCGACCGTCTCCTCGCCGTGGAGCAGCGGATCAGGATAAACGCGATTGTCGCCTTTGTTCTCCGGATTCTCGTAAAGGGGTAGCGTTCCCGGGCGATCCGAAGCCGCAAGCTCGCAGATCAGCGCAGCGCCCGCAGGCGCGGCGTTGCTCTGCATCGTCTTCTGCAGGTAACGACGGCTCTCGCGGTGCGGTTCGATCGCAAGCACGCGGCCGCGGAATCCCGGTGTTGACAGCGCCATGGCGCTGTAGAGGCCGACGTTCGCGCCGACGTCGATGAACACCATGTCGGCGCCAAACCGGGAGCGGAAGAACGCGATCTCGCCGCGCTCGTACAGGCCGAACGACAGCGCACCTGAGACCACCGGATCATCCGGATTGAGCCAGACGATCGCCTCGCCCACGCGGACGCGCTCGGGAAGCGATGCCCGAATCGCGGCGTTCGCCGCGCGGCGCAGCAGACGCGGCTTGAGCAGGGTCGTATAGACGAACTCCGCGAGGGTCACGGTAGCACAGGCATCTTCGGCCTTTTGTTGAGAAGCTGCCCGCAGAATACCGCAAGCGCGCGCGAGGCCGCCGGACCTAAGTCTCGCCCCTTGTGATCGTGCCGACGATGACTTCGGCGCC
>DASQIG010000595.1:0-2382 GCA_035631735.1 Burkholderiales bacterium
GCGTGCGTGCTGCTCGCATCGGAGAGCTGGGCGCGCAGCCGCGGTCTCGAGCCGCTCGCGTACTTCACCCAGGCGGAAACCGCGGCGGTGGACTTCGTCGGCATGGCAGGGCCGAAGGAGGGCATGCTGATGGCGCCGGCGTACGCCGTGCCGCGCATGCTCGATCGCGCGCGCCTGCAGCTCCAGGACTTCGATCTCTACGAGATCCACGAAGCGTTCGCCGCCCAGGTCCTCTGCACGCTCAAGGCCTGGGAATCGGACGACTACTGCCGCCATCGCCTCGGCCGCGATCGCGCGCTCGGCTCGATCGACCGCGCGAAGATCAACCCGAAGGGCTCGAGCGTCGCCCTCGGCCATCCGTTCGCCGCGACCGGCGCGCGCATCGTCATGACCGCGGCGAAGCAGCTCGCCGCGCGCGGCGCCGGCCGGGCGCTCATCTCCATCTGCGCCGCCGGCGGCATGGGCGTCACCGCCATCATCGAGCGCTGACTGAATTCCGTACTAAGTACGTAATAAGTATTTCGTACTAAGTACGGAATTAGAAGCGGTACAAGCCTCCGATGGCGAGGACGTCGATGTCGCCCTTGCCGGTCGAGTCGCCGCCCACCTTGCTGAAGCGCTGCCACTCGGCGCGCACGGCGATGTTGCGCGTGATGTCGTAGCGCGCGCCGACGCCGAAGGTGAGGTTGGTGTTGTTGTCGCTCGCCGACGAGCTGCCGCTCGCGAACGGCGGCGTGGTCTGCTGGACGTTCGCGCTGCTCTTGGTCTCGGCGTAGTAGACGCCGAGCTTGCCGTAGACCGAGAACTGGTGGGCGAGCGGCCAGGTGCCGACCCCGGTCAGCTCGAACGCAGTGGCCTCGATCCTGGCGTTGCCGGTGAAGGTGGTGCCACCCATGGTCACGGTCGCGTCGCTCGAGATGCGGCCGAAATCGTTATAGCCGAGCTCAAGGGCCAGGTTGGGCGTGAACTGGTAGCCGCCGAAGATCTTCCAGGCCGTGTCGGTGTCCTTGCAGTTGCTGAGCGTGACCCCCGCCTCGGAGTCGCAGGCGCCCGGGAATTTCGACTGGCCGATCGACAAGCCGGCATAGAAGCCCTTCGCCTCATCCTGCGCGAACGCATAGCCGCAGGGCGCGAGCGCGGCGCCGAGCACTGCGCATAGCACTGTCCTCTTCATGTCTCCCTCCGTGGTAAGTAGGCACGATCATCTTGCGGCGGCGCGCGCCACAAGAAAATCCCACGTTTCAGGGAGGAATTCCGATCCAGGGTCGCAATTATTCTCGGCACCGACGGCGCTCGATGAGCCGTTCGAAATAATTACGACCCTGGAATTAATAAATTCCGTACTTAGTACGAAATTAAATTACGCACTAAGTACGAAATTACTGCGGTTCGATCTTCGCCAGCTTGACGTAGCGCCCCCAGCGCTCGGTCTCCGCTTTTAAGAGCGCCGCCATCGACTCGGGCGTGCCGGGGAACGCGACCGCGGCCTGGCGCGCGAGGAACTGCTGGGTCTCGGCGTCGGCGTTGATCTCGTTGAACCAGCCGGCGAGCCTGTCGATCACGGGACGCGGCGTGCCCGCCGGCACCAGCACGCCGAACCACGGCGACACGTCGAAGTCTTTCAGCCCCAGCTCCTCGAGCGTCGGCACCTCCGGCAGGCTCGGGTTGCGCTTCGCCGAGGTGACCGCGAGGATGCGCACGCGGCTCGGATGCATCGGCGCCGCCCAGGTCGAATCGACCGACATGAAGTCGATGTTGCCGGTGAGCAGGTTGGCGAATGCGTCGCCCGTGATCTTGAACGGCACATAAGCCGTTTGCAGTCCGAGCTTTTCCTTGAACAGCTCAGCCGCAATCTGCCCGCTGTTCGACTGCGTCCCATAGAACCCATGGCCGGGCTTCGCCTTCAGCCGCGCCACGAGCTCCGGCACCGTGCGCACCGGCGACGCCGCATCGACCGCGATGGTGAACGAGAGCGTGAGCAGCGTCGTCACCGGCGCGAAGTCCTTCAGCGGATCGAACGAGAGCTTCTTGAAGATGTAGGGCGCCGCGGCGAGCGTCGATGAGGCCGGCGTGATGAGGATGGTGTAGCCGTCGGGCTTCGACTTCGCGACGTGGTCGTTCGCCACGGCTCCTTGAGCGCCTGGCTTGTTCTCGACGACCACCGGCTTCCCCGCGACGCGCGAGAGGCGCTCGCTGTAGTAGCGCACCACGATGTCCGCGCCCGAGCCCGCGCTGAAGTTGCAGATCGAGCGGATCTCGCGCGCCGGATAGTCCTGCGCCGCGCCGGACGCCGCCGCAGCCGCGAGCATCACCGCCAGAAAAATTTTCCCCATCGCCGCCTCCTCTCGGCCGCAGTGTAGCTAAACTCGCAGCGGGGGCAAT
>DASQIG010000596.1:0-4492 GCA_035631735.1 Burkholderiales bacterium
GCGATGGTGCGGCCGATCTGCTGCACGATGACCGGCGCGAGGCCCTCGGTCGGCTCGTCCAGCATCAGCAGGCGCGCACCGGTGCGCAGGATGCGGCCGATCGCCAGCATCTGCTGCTCGCCGCCCGAGAGCTTGGTGCCCTGGCTCGCGAGGCGCTCGCGCAGGTTGGGAAACAGCTGGTAGATTCTCTCGACCTGCAGCCCGCCGTCGCGCACCTTCGGCGGCAGCATCAGGTTCTCGTAGACATTGAGGCTCGCGAAGATGCCGCGCTCTTCCGGACAGAGCGCGATCCCGAGCCGCGCGATGGCGTTCGAGGGCAGCCGGATCGTCTCGGCGCCCGCGAACTTGATCGAGCCTTGGCGCCGCCCGACCATGCCGATGATCGATTTCAGCGTGGTGCTCTTGCCCGCGCCATTGCGGCCGAGGAGCGTCACCACTTCGCCCTCGCGCACGTCGAACTCCATGCCGTGCAGGATGTGGGATTCGCCGTACCAGGCGTTGAGGCCGCGCACCTCGAGCAGGCTAGGCATGCCCTGCTCCCAGGTAGGCTTCCACGACGCGGGGATCCTTGGACACGCTGTTGTAGTCGCCCTCGGCCAGGATCTCGCCGCGCTGGAGCACGGTGATGCGGTCGGAGAGCGTCGACACCACCGAGAGGTTGTGCTCGACCATCAGGACCGTGCGATTGGCAGACACGCGCTTCACGAGCGCGGTGATGCGCTCGACGTCGCCGTGCGTCATGCCGGCGGTCGGCTCATCGAGCAGCATCATCTCCGGGTCGAGCGCGAGCGTGGTGGCGATCTCGAGCGCGCGCTTGCGGCCGTAGGGCAGCTCTACCGCTACCGTGCCTTCGAACTCGGCGAGCCCGACCGCATCGATCAGCTGCCGCGCCGCGTCGTTCAGCTCATGGAGCACGCGCTCGGTGCGCCAGAAGTCGAACGAATGCCCGCGCTTGCGCTGGAGCGCGATGCGCACGTTCTCGAGCACCGTGAGGTGCGGAAACACCGCCGAGATCTGGAACGAGCGCACCAGGCCCATGCGGGCGATGGTCGAAGGCTTGGACCCCGTGATTTCGCGCCCGTTGTAGAAGATCTGGCCGCGCGTCGGCACGAGGAAACGCGTGAGCAGGTTGAAGCAGGTGGTCTTGCCCGCGCCGTTGGGGCCGATGAGGGCATGGATGCTGCCGCGCCGCACTTTTAGCGCGACGTCCTTGACGGCGACGAAGCCCTTGAATTCCTTGGTGAGCCCGCGTGTCTCTAAGATGACGTCGTCGGCCAAGCAGCCCTCCTCTGCTGCGCCGCGCCATCATACACGGCTTCAGTACTGTCGGCTGTTCTTGCAGCTACGCAATCAACTCGATCCGCGCGCCGATCTTCTCGTATGTCGCGACGGCACGGCGGTCTCGCGTCAAGAGCACCGCATTCACGTTTTTCGCCGTGGCCGCAATCAGCGCGTCGTAAATGGCGCCTCCCGAAATCCCCGCTGCCTGCGCCGTATCGAGGAGCCGCCGGTACAGGTTCGCCGGCAGGATCAGGGGCGCAGCGGAGAATCTCGCGCGCAGGAACTCACCGACCGTCGGTGCGGCGGCGGTATGCGGAGCCGGAAGCCTGGTGAGCACCGAATAGCTCTCCACCAGCGCATGGGCCGGCAACCGTGGCCGCCGCGCCAGCGCGCCGACGGCGGCCTCGTGCCCTCGATGCCACGTCGCAAAGGCCGCCACCACGACGCTCGTGTCGACTGCGATCAACGGCGGCTGCGCTCGATCGTCTCGCGCACCATGTCGTCAGTCAGTGGCGGCAGCTTGCGCGCAGGTACGGCGACCAAGCCTTTCCTGCGCCGCACCAGCTTCATCGCCACTGGCACCGGCTCGATCTCCAGGCGCCCGTCGCGCTCGCGAATCTCGATCGCGCGCCCTCCGGTCAGCCCCAGCCCCTCGCGCATGGTTTTGGGCACCACGATGCGCCCGGCCCTATCAATGGTAGATCTCATGGCACCAATGTACCACTCTCGCTGCCATTGGTACACCACTTCAGTGCTTGGGCGGCTTCCTTTTTTCGAGGAACGCGTCCATGCCTTGCCGCCCTTCGTCGTGCGCGAAGCTCGCGGAGATGACCCCCGAGGCGAGCTCGTAGGCCTTGGCCGCGCCGAGATCGAGCTGCTGGTAGAAAGCGCGCTTGCCGGCCGCGGTCTGCGCCGGCGGCTTGTCGGCGATGGTGCGCGCGAGCTTATCGGTCTCGCGCTCGAGCGCCGCGGCGGGCACCACGCGATTCACCAGGCCCCATTCCAGCGCGGTACGCGCGTCGATCTGCTCGCCGGTGAGCAGCATCTCCATTGCGCGCTTACGCGAGATGTTGCGGCCGACCGCGACGCCCGGCGTCGAGCAGAAGAAGCCCCACGTCACTCCCGGCGTCGTGAACTTCGCGCCATCGGCGGCGACCGCCAAATCGCATTGCGCGACGAGCTGGCATCCCGCCGCGGCGGCGACGCCTTGCACGCGCGCGATCACCGGCTGCGGCAGCGCCGTCATGGTCTGCATCATGCGGCTGCACTTGCCGAAGAGCTCCTCGATCTTCGGCAGCTGCTCGAGCGCGCGAATCTCCTTGATGTCGTGCCCCGCGCTGAACGCCCGGCCGGTCGCCGCGAGCACCACCACGCGCACCCGCTTGTCGCCGGCGATGGCATCGAAGGCCTCCTGCAGCGCCTCCAGCATCTCGCTCGTGAGCAGATTCATCTGCCCGGGCCGGTTCATGGTGAGCGTGCAGATGCCGTCGCGGTCCTCGCGCAGCAGGATCGACTCCTCGCTCTTCGGGATGGCGCTCATGTATCGATCGCAGTCGTCGATTTCGCACGCTCGCGCAGCAGGAACTTCTGGATCTTGCCGGTGGAGGTCTTCGGCAGCTCGCCAAACACCACCGCGCGCGGCGCCTTGAAGCGCGCCAGCTGCCGCCGGCAGAACTCGATCAGCTCCATTTCCGCGACGCTCGCGCCCGCTTTCAGCTCGACGAAGGCGCACGGCGTCTCGCCCCATTTCGGGTCAGGCTTCGCCACCACTGCCGCGGCGAGCACTGCCGGGTGCCGATAGAGCACGTCCTCGACCTCCAGCGACGAAATGTTTTCGCCACCGGAGATGATGATGTCCTTCGAGCGGTCGCGGATCTTGAGGTAGCCGTCGGGCTGCATCACGGCGAGGTCGCCCGAATGGAACCAGCCGCCGCGGAAGGCTTCCTGCGTGGCGTTCTTGTTCTTCAGGTAGCCCTTCATCGTGATGTTGCCGCGGAACATGATCTCGCCCATCGTCTCGCCGTCCGCAGGCACGGGCTGCATCGTTTCGGGGTCCATCACCGTCAGGCCCTCCTCGACGGTGTAGCGCACGCCCTGGCGGCCGTTCAGCCGGACCTGCTCGGCGAGCGGCAGTTGCGTCCACTCGGGATGGCGCGCGCAGACCGTGGCCGGGCCGTAGGTCTCGGTGAGGCCGTAGACGTGCGTGATGTCGAAGCCCATCTTCGCCATGCCTTCGATCATCGACGCGGGCGGCGCGGCCGCGGCGACCAGCGCGCTCACCTGGTGCGCGATGCCGCGCTTCATCTCATCCGCGGCGTTGATCAGCGTCTGGTGCACGATCGGCGCGCCGCAGTAGTGCGTGATGCGGTGCTCTTTGATGAGCCGGAAGATCGTCGCCGCCTCGACCTTGCGCAGGCAGATGTTGGTGCCGGCGTTGGCCGCCATGGTCCACGGGAAGCACCAGCCGTTGCAGTGGAACATCGGCAGGGTCCAGAGGTACACCGAGTGGTGCGGCATGCCCCAGACCAGGATGTTGCCGACACCGTTAAGGTAGGCGCCGCGATGGTGGTAGACCACGCCCTTCGGATTGCCGGTGGTGCCGGAGGTGTAGTTGAGCGAGATCGCTTCCCATTCGTCGGCAGGCCAGCGCCATGCGAATTGCGGATCGCCCTCGGCGAGCAGCTGCTCGTAGGTGAGCTCCCCCAGGCGCTTGCCGCCGCTGAACTGGGCGTCCAGCGCATCGACGACGGTGATCTTTTTCTTCAGCAGCCGCAGCGCCACTTCGATCGTCGGCGCGAATTCCGGGTCGGTGATGAGCAGCCGCGCTTCGCCGTGCTCGAGCATGAAGGCGATCGCTTCGCCGTCGAGCCGGGTGTTGAGCGTGTTCAGCACCGCGCCCGTCATGGCGACGCCGAAGTGGCACTCGTACATCGGCGGCGTGTTGGGCAGCATCGCGGCGACCGTATCGCCGGCGCCGATGCCGCGCTGCGCGAGCGCCGAGGCGAGGCGCCGGCAGCGCTCATAGGTCTCGGCCCAGGTGTAGCGCTCGCCGCCGTGGATGACCGACTCCCGGCCGGGATAGACGTACGCGGCGCGCTCGAGGAAGGAGAGCGGCGTGAGCGGCGCGTAGTTGGCCGCGTTCTTTTCCAGATTGTGATCAAAGATCGACGCGGCCATGGGCCAAGTATAGCGGTCCGGCGGTGGACGATTC
>DASQIG010000597.1:0-1867 GCA_035631735.1 Burkholderiales bacterium
ATGGAAGTCGCGCTCGCCCATCGCGATCACGCCCTTCGAGTGCGGCGCGACGACGGTGCCGACGATCTCCGGCCGCGGGCGCTGGTAGGGCTTGTACATCTGCCCGCGCCCGACCTCGGGCACCTGCGTGCGGCGCGTGGAGACCTTGTAGCGGTTCCCCGGCAGCTCGATGTCGTAAGGCGCCTCGCGCTCCCAGATGGCGAGGATCACGTCGATCGCCTCGGCAAAGCGCCGGTTCCTCTCCTCCATCGCGAGGTCCATGCCGAGCGCCTCGGCATCCGAGGCGAGCGTGCCGGGGCTGATGCCGAAGATGAAGCGGCCTTTCGCAAGATGATCGAACATCGCGGCGTGCGCGGCGATCAGCACCGGGTGGCTCTGCGAGAGGTTGGACGTCCCCGTGCCCAGCTTGATCGTCTGCGTTACCGGGAGGAGCGAGGCGAGGAAGATGAAGCTGTTGGTGACGTTCTCTTCCGGATCCGTGAGGTGCTCGCCGACGAACGCGTCGTAGTACCCTAGCCGGTCGGCGAGGATCACCGCCTCGCGATCTTCCTGCAGCGTGACCGCCGGGTCGCGGGTGCGCGGATGCAGCGGCATGGTGAAAAAACCGAGCCTCACCCATTTATAGTACGCGCGGCATGCGCCCTCTCTTCGCGATTGTTTTGCTATGCGCCGCGGCGCTAGCGCACGCCCAGCCGTACCCGGCGAAGCCGATCCACCTCATCGTGCCGTTCCCGCCCGGCGGCGGCAACGACACGGTGGCGCGCGCGATCGCGCAGCAGGTCGGGCCGGATCTCGGCCAGCCGGTCGTCATCGACAACCGTCCCGGCGCGGGCGGCTCGGTCGGCGCGGAGCTCGCCGCCAAGGCGCCGCCGGATGGCTACACGCTGTTTCTCGCCGGCGTCGGCAGCCACGTCGTGAACCCGAATCTGCACGCGCGCCTCCCCTACGACCCGGTGAAGGACTTCGCTCCCATCACGCTGCTCGCGTCCGCCCCCTCGGTGCTGGTGGTGAACCCCGCCGTGCCGGCGCGCACCGTCGCCGAGTTCACCGCCTACGCGCGCGCGCATCCCGGCATGCTCAATTACGCGTCCAACGGTAATGGGAGCGCTGCTCAGCTTGCGGCAGCGATGTATGAGTCGATGGCCAACGTGCGCATGGTGCACGTGCCTTACAAGGGCATCGCGCCGGCGCTCACCGATCTCCTCTCGGGCGAAGTGCAGCTCATGTTCGGCACCGTCGTCGCGCTCGTGCCGCACATCCAGGCGGGCAAGCTGCGCGCGCTCGCGGTGACCAGCCGGAGCCGCTCGGCGCTGCTGCCCGACGTGCCGACGCTCGCCGAGTCCGGCGTTCCGGAATACGAGGCGGGCTCCTGGTACGGCGTCATGGCGCCGGCGGGGACGCCGCGCGAGATCGTCGACCGGCTGCACGACGCCATCGTAAGCGCGCTCAGGGAGCCGGAGGTGTCGAAGCGCCTCGCCGCCGAAGGCGCGATCGTCATCGGCAGCACGCCGGAAGAGTTCGGCGCGCACCTCAAGGCCGAGCTCGCGCGCGTCGGCAAGGTGGTGCGCGCCGCTGGCATCCGCATCGAATGAACAATTCATACACCCGTGGACTCGCGCAGTTCATCTCGGCGATGTCATATGAAGCGCTGCCGAGCGAGGTGCGCGAGCGGCTCAAGCTGCTGATCCTCGACGCGCTCGGCTGCGCGCTCTACGGCGCCGAGCTCGAGTGGTGCCGCATTCTTCGCGCCACGCTCGCAAGCGTCGATAAAAGCACAGCGTGCAGCATTTGGGGCACGCGCGTGCGCCTGAGCGCGCCGCATGCCGCGCTCGCGAACGGCACGCAGGTGCAAAGCTTCGAGCTGGAC
>DASQIG010000598.1:0-1661 GCA_035631735.1 Burkholderiales bacterium
GCCGCCTTGGAGGCGGAGAAGGTGCCGTGCGGCGGAAAATTGGCGAGCGCATAAATGGACAGCAGATTGACCCAGGCGGTCGCGCTCGCCAGTCCATCGGCGCCGCGCGAGCGCATGGCGGGCCCGAGCTCCTGGGCGAGGCGCAGCAGGCCGAAGTAGTTGACGTCCATCTCGGCGCGCGCGGTGTCGACGCCCGGCCGGTTGCCGATGCCATAGGCGCGATGGTATTCGGCGTTGTTCACGAGAATGTCGACCTTGCCGCCGATCTCGGCCGCGACTTCGCGCACGTTCTTCGAGTCGGTGACATCGAGCGGCAGGAGCGTGACCTGCGGCAGCGCCTTGAGCTCATCGAAGCCGGCGAACTTCTTCCATGGCTCGGCGTGACCGACCCAGATGAGATCGGCGCCGGCTGAGGCGAGTGCCTTCACGATCGCCTGCCCCAACTGCGTCTTGCCATCGGTGACGAACACCTTGCGGAACTTCGGGTCGCAGGTGAACTCGCGCAGTTGCCGGTCTTCGGCCATGTTCGCCTCCTTCTCGGGCAGCGCCGCGAGCACCGCCTGGCCCGCGCGATCGAGCTTGGCGGCGACGATCACGCGGCTTGGTGCGGGCGCTACGCGTTCATGCAAATGAGCGACCACCGTCGGGCCGCAGTCGAGCCTTACGAGCCCGAGCCGCCACGGCAGCCGCTCGCGGAAGAAAAGATCGTTGCTATGGTGCAGCACCGTGCCGGCGAGGAGCTCGCCCTCGGGCGGCTGCGGCTTCCAGTCGAGCCGGATCGACAGGCACTTCTGGCACGCCTCGCGCGGCGGATATTGCACCGTGCTGCAGTCGCGGCATTGCTGCAGCTCGAAGCGCCCGAGCGCCGCCGCCGCGGTGAGGCCGAGCGCGACGCGGCTGCGTGCTGCCGGCGGCAGCGTCGGCAGCCGCGTGCGCAGCACCGGGTTCTTGCGCCTGGGTCGCTCGAGCATCCGACTCAGTTTCCTAATATCGCGGCGCCGGAACCGAGGCCGCGATCGAAGTTGATCATGCCGAAGCCGCTCACCAGCCCGAGTTTCGCATCCTTCACCTGCCGGCCTTGCGCGATGCCGGTGAGTTGCCGCAATGCTTCCACCAGGCCGAGCGTGCCGCCCGCGGCGCCGGCCTGGCCTGCCGAAAGCTGGCCGCCGGACGTATTGAGCGGGAAGGAGCCGTCCCAGGTGAAGCTGTGGCGGCGGATGAAGGCCGCCGCTTCGCCCTTCGCGCAGAAGCCGAGATCTTCGAGCTGCATGACGCTGATCACCGGATAGTCGTCGTAGGTCTGCACGAAGTCCATGTCCTGCGGCGCGGCACCCGCCTGCTCGTAGAGATCGGCGCGATCGAGCGCCCAGCCGGCGCGCATTTGCACCGGATCGGTAGCGAAGGCGTTATGCCGCTCGATCGTGCCGAGCAGCCGCGTGTAGCGCAGGCCGAGGCGCTTCGCGCGCTCTTCGGCGAGCACGAGAAACCCGTCCGCGCCCGCGCACGGCATGACGCAATCGAAAAGATGCAGCGGCTCGGCGATCGGCCGGGCGGCGAGATATTCTTCCAGTGTGAGCGGCTTCCTGAAGAGCGCGTGCGGGAAGCGCAGTGCATTCGCTCGCTGCGCGACGCACAGCTTGCCGAAATCCTCGCGCTTCGCG
>DASQIG010000599.1:0-2742 GCA_035631735.1 Burkholderiales bacterium
CGCTTCTCGACCTTGAAGCGCGTGATCATCGGCGGCTCGGCCTGCCCGCCGGCCATGATCCGCACGTTCCAGGACGAGTATGGTGTCGAGGTGCTGCACGCCTGGGGCATGACCGAGATGAGCCCGCTCGGCACGGCGACGACCTTCAAGGCCAAGCATCTGAAGTGGAGCCGCGAGGAGCGCACCAAGCTCCAGTCCAAGCAGGGGCGCGCGCTTTTCGGCGTCGACATGCGCATCGTCGACGAGAACGGGCGCGAGCTGCCGTGGGACGGCAAGGCGTTCGGCGACCTGCAGGTGCGCGGCCCGTGGGTGATCAAGAGCTACTTCAAGGCCGAAGGCGGCGATCCGCTGAGGGACGGCTGGTTCCCCACCGGCGACGTCTGCACCATCGATCCGGACGGCTACATCCAGATCACCGACCGCTCGAAGGATGTCATCAAGTCCGGCGGCGAATGGATCAGCTCCATCGATCTGGAAAACATTGCCGTCGCCCACCCGGCCATCGCCGAAGCCGCGGTCATCGGCGTGAAGCATCCGAAGTGGGACGAGCGGCCGATCGTGGTGGCGGTGAAGAAGCCCGGCCAGGAGGTGACGCGCGATGAGCTCCTCAAGTTCTACGAGGGGAAAATCGCGAAGTGGTGGATGCCCGATGACGTGGTGTTCGTCTCCGAGCTGCCGCACACCGCCACCGGCAAGCTCTCGAAGCTGACGCTGCGCCAGCAGATGAAGGATTACAAGCTCGCCGCCGGTTGATGGCCGCGCTCGAGGAACGCCTCGGCACGGCGATACGCGCGAAAGACGCGGAGCTGCGCGATCAGAAGCTGCGGCTGAGATGGCTGCTCGCCGCGGCGGCGAGCTATGCAGTCGATACGCTGTTCCTCACCGCTTTCGCCGCCCTCGGCACCATTGCGGCGCGCGTGGCGTTCGGCTACGCGGTGGGCGGGGCGCTGTTCTCCGGCGTCTTCTACCTCCTTACCGCGCGCGGCTGGAACCTCAAGCTGCGCGACCCGAGCATGCTCGTCGCGCAATGCGTTGGCGGCGCGGCGCTGCAGATCGGCGTGGTGGCGCTGGCGCCGCAGATCTGCTTCCCGTATCTCGCGAATCTCTTCACCGTCTTCGCCTTCGCGATGATCTGGATGCCGGTCCGCTCCGCGGTGCTCGTCTGGATCGCCGGAGCCGCGGCGGTCGGCGCGCTCCTTTATGGACTCGCGGGCGAGCTCGACCTGCCCGACTCGACGCTCGCCGAAACGACGGTGGTGTGGCTGTTCTTCAGCGCCGTGCTCGGCCGCTGCGTGCTGCTCAGCGTTCACGCCGCGGGCATGCGGCTGCGGCTCACCGAGAGCCGCGGCCGGCTCGCCCAGTCGCTCGAACAGATCGAGGAGCTCGCCACGTACGACGAGCTCACCAAGGCGCTCAACCGCCGCTCGCTGGTGTCGCGGCTCGAGCAGGAGCGCCGGCGCGTCGAGCGCTCCGCGGAGCCGCTCTGCCTGGCGCTCTTCGACCTCGATCACTTCAAGGGAGTGAACGACCGCTACGGCCACGCCGCGGGCGACGAGGTCCTGCGGCGCTTCGCCGCCATCGTCCATGCCACAATGCGCCAGAGCGACATTTTCGGCCGCTACGGCGGCGAAGAATTCATGCTGATCCTGCCCGCCAGCACGAGCCACGCGGCAAGCCATGCGGTCGAGCGCATCCGCGCCGGCCTGCAGGCCGCCGACTGGTCGGCGCTCGCGAGCGACCTGCGCGTCACCACCTGCGCCGGCGTCGCCGAGCTGCGGCCGGGCGAGAGCGCGGAGGAAGCGCTGCGGCGCGCCGACGCCGCGCTCTACCAGGCGAAGCACGACGGCCGCGACTGCGTGCGCTTCGCGTGAGCACGGTCCGGGTTTCGCGCAGCGGCGAGCGCGTTGCGCGCATCGAGCTCCACCGCCCGGAGAAGAAGAACGCCTTCACCGCGGAAATGTACCGGCAGCTCGGCGATGCGCTCGCCGCCGCGGATGCTACAGAGGATGTGGGCGCGGTGCTGCTACACGGCACGCGCGAGTGCTTCAGCGCGGGCAACGATCTCGCCGATTTCCTCAAGCCGCGACCCGCGGGCGAGGAATCGCCGGCGGCGGCGCTGTTTCGCACGCTGCCGGTGATGCGCAAGCCGGTGGTCGCCGCCGTGGCCGGGCCCGCGATCGGCATCGGCTGCACGCTGCTTCTGCACTGCGACCTGGTGTACGCCGCGCCGAACGCGCGCTTCCAGTTGCCGTTCGTGCCGCTCGGCATCGTGCCGGAATTCGGCTCGACGCTCCTCCTGCCGCTTCTCGCTGGCTACCAGCGTGCGGCCGAGCTCCTGCTCCTGGGCGAGCCCTTCAGCGCCGAGCAGGCGCGCGAAGCAGGCATCGTCAACGCGGTCGTGCCCGTGGCCGAGGTGCTGGAGGTCGCCGAAGGCAAGGCGCGCGCGCTCGCCGCGCTGCCGCCGGAATCGATCCGCCTCACCAAGGCGCTGCTCAAGGCGACACAGCGCGGCGCGCTCGAGGCGCGCATCGCCGAGGAGAGCCGCATCTTCGCCGAGCGGCTCGCTTCGCCGGAGGCCAAAGCGGCGATGAGCTCCTTCCTCGAGAAGCGCAAGGGGTGAGGGCGCTGGCGCTGCTCCTGGTGCTCGCCGCGCCCGCGCATGCGGATCTCTACCGGTGGGTGGACCCTGACACGGGCTCGGTAACGTTCTCGAACCTGCCGCCGGCGAATCCCGAACTGCGG
>DASQIG010000600.1:0-5989 GCA_035631735.1 Burkholderiales bacterium
CGACAGCCATCGCGACGTGGTGCTGAACACCGTGCAGAACGGCATGCAGCTCCCGATGTCCACCATGCCGGGCGAGTTCGTCGACCACACCTACGCCGGCGCGATGGCGCCCGAGACCGTGCATTTCCTCGAGGCGATCGCTTATGACCGCCCGGTGCTGGTGACGCCCGAGCATGCGCGCATGGTGATGGAGGTCTACATCGCCGCCGACATTTCCGCGGAGCGCAACGAGGCGATCACGCTGCCGCTGAAGGCATCGCTGCGCGCGGCAGCCTGATGGCAAGGCGCGCACCTAAGCGAATCGGCCTCGCCATCATCGGCGCCGGGCGCGTCGGCCACTTCCGCGGCGAAGTCGCCGCGCGCCATCCGCAGGTCGATTGGATCGGCGTCGCCGACCTCAAGCGCGACCGGCTCGAGTCCGTCGCCGACAAGACGCGCGCCGACTTTCGCACCACGGACTTCAGGGAGCTGCTCGCGCAGCCGCAGGTCACCGCCGCGATCATCGCCACCGACGAGCACCTGCACGTCGAGCCGATCCTCGCGGCCGTCGAGCGGCGCCTTGCCTTGCTCATAGAAAAGCCATTGGCCACCGAGCTCGCCGCTTCCCACCGGGTTTTGCAGGCAATACAAAAAGCCGGTGTGGACGCCTGCGTCGGCTACACGCAGCGCTTCCGCCGCCGCTGGCTGGCGGCCAAGGAGAAGGTGCGCACCGGCGCGCTCGGCGACGTCACGCTCGTCACCTCGCGCGCCTTCATGAACCGGCTCGTTGCGCTCGACAACTACAAGCGCACCAACGACCCCGCAACCATCTCGCCGATGGTGATCTCCGGGACCCATGCGCTCGACATCGTGATGTGGATGATGGAGGCGAAGCGGCCGGTCGAGATCTACGCACGCTCGGTAGACAAGGCGCTCGGGCCGCTCTACAAGGGCATCGACGCCACCGCCGGCGTCATCACGTTCGAGGACGGCAGCCTCTATCACGCGGTGATCTCCTGGGCGCTGCCGATCGTTTGGCCGGGCGCGGTGTACAGCCTGGAAGTCGGCATCACCGGCACGGAGGGCGTGCTGACCATCGACGACACGCATCGCGACATCGTCCTCGCCACCAGCAAGGAAAGCGGCGAAGGCTATGCGCCAGACAAGGCGCGCCGCGTCGATTTCCTCGGCAGCTATCCGCCGGGGGACATGGCGCTCGGCGAATTGCGCGGCCCGATGCGCGAGGAGACGGAGCAGTGGCTGAGCCGCATCTCGATGGGCCTCACCACGCAGCACGCGACCGCGGCCGAGGCGCACAACCGGCTGATGCTTACGAAGGCGTTCGACAAGTCGGCGCGCCTGAAGCGCCCGATCGCGCTGCCGATCGACGCCGAATGATGCGCGCGCTGCTGGTCCTGCTGCTTGCACCGGCGATCGCGTTCGCGCAGTACCCGGCGAGGCCGGTACGCATGATCATCCCGTTCGCGCCGGGCGGCGCCTCCGATTTCGTCGGCCGCATCATGCAGCCGAAGATGGCCGAGCTGCTCGGCCAGCCGATCGTGATCGAGAACCGCGCCGGCGCCTCCGGCAACATCGGCCTTGAGGCGGCGGCAAGGTCGGCGCCGGACGGCTATACGCTCTTCCTCGGCAACGTCGGCACGATCTCGGTGAATCCGGCGATCTTCTCGAAGCTCGGCATCAACCCGATGACCGACTTTGTTGCCGTCACGCAGGTCGTCGACGTGCCGAGCGTGCTGGTGGCGAACCCGGCGTTTGCGCCGAAGACGGCTAAGGAGTTCGTGGACTACGCACGCGCTAATCCGGGGAAGCTGAACTACGCCTCGCCGGGCAGCGGCAGCCTCAATCGGCTGGAGATGGAGCTCCTGCGGCTGAAGGAGAAGCTGGACATGGTGCACGTGCCTTACAAGGGCGGCGCTGGTCCGGCGGTCGCGGGGCTGATGGGCGGCGAGACACACATCATGTTCACCACCGCCGCATCGGCCATCGGCCAGGTGCGCGGCGGCAAGCTCAGGCTGCTCGCGGTGACGAGCGCGCAGCGCATGGAGCAGGCGCCGGACGCGCCGACGATGGTCGAGGCGGGCTATGCCGGCTTCGTCACCGGCTCGTGGCAGGGCATTTTCGTGCCGGCCGGCACGCCGCGCGAGATCGTCGATCGTCTGTTCGCGGTCACGCAGCAGGTGATGAAGGATCCCGATGTCGCCGCGCGGCTCAAGACCGGCGGCGCTTACGTCGTCCTGAGCGAATCGCCCGCCGCGTTTGCGCGCTTTGTGGCCGCCGAGACGCAGCGCTGGGCCGAAGTGGCGAAGGAATCGGGCGCGACGGCGGACTGAGGCGCGTTACCACTCCTCGGCGAGCTTCTGAAGGTAGGCGCGATCGCCGAGCGCGGCGAGCCGCTGCTCGGCGGTGGCCCGATCACGCGCCTCGTGAGTGCGCAGCGCGAGGAGCGCCGTCGCCCGCGCGGCGTCGGCCACCATGCCGGCTTCGTCGAGCTGGCCTACTGCCCCGCGCAGCGCCGCTGCGTCGGCATTGAGCGCACGTGCGAGCGACAAGCGCAGCGCGAGCACCGCGGGATCCAAATGCGCCTGGCGCTCGACCGTCTGGATTTCCGCATTCGAGAGCCGCTCGCCCAGATCGAAGAGCAGCATGGCGACGAGCTCGCCCTTGCGGTCGCGCGCGCCGGTGGGCTGCTCGAGGTAGGCGCGCGCCAGCGCCGCGTCGCCGTCGACCATCGCCTGCCAGAGGAGCCGCAGCGGTTCTGACATCCGGTCGAGGTCGGCGATGGCGACGAAGGCGCTCCGATAGCGGGCGAGTCGCGTCGTGTCAAGACGCGCCGCCGCCACGCGCATGACTCCAATCCAGCCGGAGAACGTGAAGCGCGCAGCGCCGATGCCGACGTCCGAGTGCTGCTCGCGGACGTCGAGCAGGAGATCGCCGAGCACGAGCGCCTTGTCCCACTGGCCGCTCAGCATCGCCGCATACGCGGACCACGTCGTGGCGTGAACCAGCATGTACTCCGGCTCGCCCGGACGAAGCGCCGCTCGTGCATCGTCGAACGTCCGGATCGCGTCCCCGAAGCGACCGAGATAGACGAGATCCCACATGGCGTTGCTCCACGCGTCGACGCGCTCGAGTAGTCCCAGCCGCTCCGAGATCGCGAGCCGCTCGCGTTGCGCGGCGAGCGCGGCCTCGAAGTTTCCGGCGCGCAGGTGCACCGCGCTGATGGCATCGAGCGCCTCGCTCTCCGCTTCGGCGTCGTCGCGCGACGCGAACAGGTGCCGCGCGGCTTCGACCGGTCTCAGGTGGCTGGCATAGCCGTCCGCCGCCGGCGAGGACCGAGCGAAGGGCATGGTCGCGGCGAAGGCATTCCCGCAAGCAAGCTTCGCTTCGAGTATCTCGTCGGGCGACTGGTCGAGCAGCGAGCGCGCCGCCGCCGAGAGCTCGCTGAGCTCCCTTTCCTCGAGCGGGTGCGTGAGCGAGCCGCGCCATCGCGACGAGACGCCGAGGCGCTTGATCAGCAGCCGAGCTCCGACGGCGGGCGCGGCGCCGCCGGCTTCGCGCCAGCGCTTGAAGGCTTCGTTATAGGCGTTCACTGCCTGGTCGCCGGCCTGCACCAGATCGCCCAGCAGCTCGTAGAGCCGTTGATGCGCATCGCGCGGGCTCATGCGAATGGCCTCGAGCAGCAGCTGCCGCGCCTCGCCGTAGGCGCCGGCCTGCGATGCGGTGCGCGCGGCGCGCTCGAGCGCGGCCACCACGGTGGAAACCTCGATGCCGTCAGGCAGGCGGCCGCCGGGCGAAAGCGAGATCGCCTGGCGGTAGTGGTAGGCGACGAGTTCCGGGAGCTCGCCGTCGCGCGCCAACGATTCCTCGTAGGCCCGCGCGAGGCGCAGGTGCGCCCGAACGCGCTCCGCGCGCGGCAGCGTGGCGTAGGCGACTTCGCGAATGACGATGTGCCGGAAGGTGTACGCGCCCGAGGACTGTGGCGTGATGAGGTCGCGCTCGACCAGCGCTGCGAGAGCCCCGGCGAGCTCGGTTTCCGCGAGGTGGGGAAGAAGCTCGCGGATGGACGAGGGGCGCGCGCTGCGTCCGGCGACCGCGGCGTATTCGAGGACGGCGCGCTCCGACGGCGCAAGGGCATCGATGCGCGCGAGCACGGTCGCATGCACGGTATCGGGCAGCAGAATATCGTCGGCCACCGCGCCCGCCTCGCGCTTCTCCTCGTAGGCGCGCACCAGCTCGCCGACGAAGAAGGGATTGCCTCCGGCGCGCTCGGCGATGCGCGCGGCGACCTGCTCCGGCATGCCGTCCATCAGCAGGCCCACGAGCCGCAACGTCTCGGCCTGGGTGAAGGGCTCGAGCGCGAGCGAGGTGAAGTTGCGCCGGCCGCCGCCCCAGTTCGGACGCCGGTCGAGGAGATCGGGGCGCGCGAGCGTGATCATGACGAGCGGTGCGGCCGTGCGTGACAGGGTTACATGCTCGACCAGATCCAGCAGCGTGTCGGACGCCCAATGCAAGTCTTCGAAGATGACGAGCAGCGGGCCGCGCGTGGCGAGCGCCTCGACGAGCAGCCGCCACGCGGTGAAGATTTCGTTGCGCTCGGCCTTTTCCGTTTCGCTCGCGTCGCCGAGCGTGGCGCCGATGAGCGATGACAGGCGGCGCGCGTCGCCCTCGCCGTAGCCCGCGTCGGCGAACACCGCGCGCAAGCGGGACGCGATCTCGGCGTCGTCATCGATCCGCAGCAGGCCGCGCGCGAGCCCGCGCAGCGGGAGGAAGGTGACCGCCGCCCCGTAGGGCAGGCACTGCGCCGTCGCGACGGTCGCGTTGCGCGCTACGCGCGCGGCGAACTCTTCCACCAGCCGCGACTTGCCGGTGCCGGCTGGCGCGGTAATCGTGACGAGCTGCGGCCGCCGCTCGCTGAATGCGCGCTGCGCGGCAAGCCCGAGCTGGGCGAGGTCGTGCTCGCGGCCGAGGAACGGCGCCTGCAGGCGCCCGCCCGGCGCGCGCTCGAGCAGCATGGCAGCAACCACGGGCTCGCGCTTTCCCTTGATCTCGATCCGCTCGCGCGCGGCGAAGCGAAATCCGGCGACCGCGCGCAGGGTCCGTTCGCCGACCAGGATCGCGCCCGGATCGGCCTGCTGCTGCAGGCGCGCCGCGACGTTGACCGGATCGCCGGTGACGAGAAAGTCGCCGCCATCGCTCGCGCGCGCGGCGACGACCTCGCCGGTGTTCACGCCGATGCGCAATTTGAGCGTCGCGGTCTCCGCGTGGCGCGCGATCGCATCGCGCAAGCCGAGCGCCGCGGCGAGCGCACGCTCGGCGTCGTCGCCGTGCGCCTGCGGCATGCCGAAGACCGCCATGACCGCATCGCCGATGAACTTCTCCACCGTTCCGCCGTGCGCGTCGATCACTTCGCGCGCGATCGCGTAGTAGCGGCCGAGCACCGCGCGCACGTCCTCCGGGTCGCTGGTTTCAGCTAGCGCCGTCGAGCCCGTGACGTCCGCGAAGAGCACGGTGACTACGCGCCGCTCTTCCGTCGCGCGCGGCGTCTTCGCCGCCGAATCGGGCGTAAGGCCGGTCCCAGCCATGTCGAAGTCCAAGACGATGATGAGGCTACAGCATGATAATCGCGCTCGCGGCAGGGCGGCACGGCAAGCCGCGTGAAGCGGCCCAGGAAGCGCGGATTAGCCGGCTTTGCGTAATGCTTGCCGCGGGCGGGTGCAAGGCGCACGATGGCGCAAACCCGGGAGATTCACATGGCAAGCGAACCGATTCGCGATCCGATCAAGGACCAGCTGCTGACGCCGAAGAACTGCGCGTTCCTCATCATCGATTACCAGCCGGTCCAGGTGAGCTCCATTGGATCGATGGAGCGGCAGCGTCTGGTGAGCAACATCGTGCGCGCCTGCAAGGCCGCGGTGCTGTATGGCCTGCCGATCGTGCACTCCACGGTCAACGTGCAGACAGGCGTCAACAAGCCGCCGATCAAGGCGGT
>DASQIG010000601.1:0-8740 GCA_035631735.1 Burkholderiales bacterium
GCGAAGGCGACGAGCGCGTTCATCAGTCCTTCACCTGCGCCGCGCGGTCGATGAACAGCGTGCCGCTCGCGACGATCTTTTCACCGGCCGCCAGGCCCTGTGTCACCTCCACCATGCCTTCGTTGGTGCGCCCGACCATGATCGAGCGTGCAGCCACGCTGCCGTCCTCGAGCGCCACCCAGACGCGAGCCTTGTCGCCTTCGTAGATCACCGCGCTTTGCGGTACGGCAGGCGCCGCGACCTCGCCGCCGGTGATGATGCTGAAGCTCGCGAACATCATGGGTTTCAGCGCACCGTCGGGGTTCTCGACTTCCGCGCGCACCGGTAGCCGGCGCGTCGTCACGTCGATGGACGGCGCGATCCAGGTGAGGCGCGCCTTGAACACGCGGCCGGGATAGGCGAGCACGCGCACCTCGACGGGCTGCCCGACGCTCACCGTGCGGGCGTCGGTCTCGCGCACGTTGGCGATGAGCCACACCGTCGAGAGGTTGCCGATCGAATACACCGGGTTGCTCGCGCCGCCTGCGGCGCTGGCGATGTATTGGCCGAGGCCGACCTGGCGCTGCACCACGGTGCCCGCGATCGGCGCGCGCACCACGGCCTCCGGGTTCATCTGCTGCGTGTTGGGCGAGTCCTCCTGGGCGGCGATCTCGCTCGCCGACTTGCCGAGGATGCGCAGGCGGTTACGCGCGGCGGCACGCGCCGTCTCGGCGCTGCGCAACGCGTTTTGCGCGGTGCTGAGGTCGGCCTGGCTCTGCAGCCAGTCCTTCAGCGCACCCGACTTGGCGAGATAGAGCTCGTGCTGGCGTTTTTCGTTTGCTTCAGCGAGCCGGAGCTGGGAGCGCGCCGTATTCATCGTCGCGAGCGCCGCCACCAGGTCGTTCTGCGTCTGCACGATCTCGCTCGCCTGCACCGCCATCAGCGGCTCGCCCGTCTTGACCTTGTCGCCGAGCTTGGCGATGACGCGCGTGACGCGGCCGGAGTAGGGCGAGAACACCGGCGTGGTGGTGTCCTCGTTGATGGCGATGTTGCCGTCGGTGATCTGCTCGCTGCGGAAGGTTTTCACTTCTACGTTGATCACCTTGAGACCGGCCCATTGCTCCTTCGTCGGACGGAACGTGCCGGGCGCAGCCGGCGGCGCCTGCGGTGCGGAGTTCTCGGCGGCGAAGAAGTGCTTGTAGGTCGCAGCGCCGCCCGCGAGCAGCGCGATGGCGGCCGCGGCAACCGCGAGGACCAGGACCTGCATGTGCCGCGACAAGCGCGGCGCCCGGGGCGCTGTGCTCATGACAGGCGGCGCTACGAGCCCCGGCCTTCGAGCAGGTAACCGACCCGGTGCACCGTGCGGATGCGCACTCCCGCGCCCTCGATCTTGGCCCGCAGGCGCGAGACGTGCGTCTCGATGGTGTTCGCCGATACCGGCTTGCCGTTGCGCGCGAGCGACCCCATCATGATTTCCTTCGGCACGATCTGGTCGCGACGCTCGAGCAGCACCTCGAGCACCGCCCATTCGCGCGGCAACAGCGCGAGCGGCTCGCCACGCAGGTAGGCGCGGTGCGCCTCCCGGTCGACCACCAGCGGGCCATGCACCAGCTTGCCGCCTCTGCGCGAGCGCGCGCGCCGCATGAGCGCGCGTACCCTGGCCGCCAGCTCCGGCATCGCGAACGGCTCGGCGAGGCAGTCGGCGCCCAGCTCGAGCGCCTGCACGCGCTCATCGACATGCTCGCGCGTCGTGAGAACCAGCGCGGGGACCTGGTCGCGCCACTGCTCGAGCGAGCGCAGCAGCTTGCCGGCATCGCCCGCGCGCAAGGTGAGATCGAGGATCACGAGATCGCAGGCGTGCCTGCGCGCCGCGCGCACCGTTTGCTGGTTCACGGAGGCCATTTCCACTGCATAGCCCTCGCGCCGCAGCATGCGGCAGAGCGCGTTTGCGACCGTCGACCCGTCTTCGAGAAGGAGGATGTGCATCGAACGGTCGCGCACTGTACTTCCAGCAGTCCTACAAAGTGCTTACAGCGGGCTGCCTTCCGCCTTCGTCAAACAAGGTCAGCGCCGCCGCGGCGATCGGTCCCATTTCAGAAAGCTGTCAGCTTTCTGGGTTAGATTCGCGCACCCTACAAAAAGCTGTCAGAGTTCTGAACCTCCGTGGCCCGCATCCTGTTGATCAGCGCGCTCTTCGCATTGGCGCTCGACGCCGAGGTGCAGGCGCGCGATCTCACGCTGCCGGAAGCGGAGTCTCTGCTGTTGCGCAATAACCGCGAGCTGCAAGCGGCGCGCCGCGGCGTCGAGTCGGCCGACGCGCAGATCGTCATTGCGGGCGCGCGTCCCAATGCCACGCTTTCGGTCAACGCGGCGAGCATCAACGACTCGAACACGATCGACAATCAGAAGCGCGGTGCCGACACGGTCTTTCGCATCGACCAGCCGTTCGAGCGCGGCAACAAGCGCGGCCTGCGGCTTGATGCCGCCTCGGGCCTGCAACGCGCGGCGCGGCATGACTACCTTGATGTGCTCCGCCAGCAGGTGGCGACGCTCCACGGCGCCTATTTCGATCTCAAGCTCGCGCAGGAAAGAGCGCAAACGCTCGCCGAGAATGCGCAGCTCTTCGCCGGCACGCTCGCCGCCGCTGAGCGGCGGCTGAAGGCCGGCGACCTCGCGCCAGCAGACGTCGCCAAGGTGCAGGTCGATTACGAGCGCGCGCAGAACGACGCGCGCGCGGCGCAAGCGGACCTTGCGCGCGCGCAGATCGCTCTTGGCTACCTGCTCGCGCTCGAAGCCGAGGCGCTGGAGCTGAGCGCCACCGATCCGTGGCCGGCGCTCGAGGGCGCCGACGCCGCGGCGATCGAGCAGGCGATCGATGCGCGTCCCGACGTGGCGGCGGCGCGCGCGCGCGTCGAGGCCGCCGAGAAGCTCCGCGACCTCGCGCGCGCCCAGCGCACGCGCGACGTGACGCTCGGCGCGCAATACGAGCGCTGGCTTCCCGGCGGCACGCCGACGAACTCGTTCGGGCTCGGCGTCTCGGTGCCGATTTTCACCGGCTACGATTTCTCCGGCGACATCCAGAAGGCCGAGGTCGACCGCTACGCGGCGCTCGACGCGCTCGCCAGGACCCGCGCGCAGGCCGCGAACGAGCTCAGGCGCGCCGCGGGCGACCTGAATGCCGCGGCCGAGCGCGTCGAGCGCTTCGACCGCTCGCTCCTCGGCGCCGCCAACCGCAGCGCGCAGGCCTCCGAGTTCGCCTTCAGCCGCGGCGCCATCTCGGTGCTCGAGGTGCTGGATGCCCGGCGCACCCTGCGCGCCGTGCGGCTCGAAGCGCTTAGCGCGCGCGCCGACCACGCGCGGGCGCTCGGCGCCTGGCGAGCGGCGCAGGCGAGCGTGCAGGCGCTGGAGGCGAAATGAAGCGCCTCGCGCTCATTGCATTGGTTGTGGCGCTTGGCGCCTGCGGCAACCAGGAGCAAGACCCGGCGCCGCAGTTCAGCGTCGAGCAGCACAGCGTGGTGATCTTCACACCGGGCAGCCCGCAGGTCGCCTCGATCACCTCGGTGCCGATCGAGCCGCGGCGCGACATGCTGGTGCGCTTCAACGGGCGCCTGGTGTGGAACGAGGACCGCACGGTGCGCGTGTTCGCGCCCTTTGGCGGCCGCGTCAGCGCGATCGCGGTGCGGCCGGGCGACCGCGTGAAGCCGGGACAGACGCTCGCCGTGATCGCGGCGCCGGAGCTGGGCATGGCGCAGGCCGAGGCGCACAAGGCCGAGCAGGACTACGCGCTGGCGCAGAAGAACCTCGCGCGCGTGCAGGAGCTTTTCAACGCCGGGGTGGCGCCGGCGAAGGACCTGCAGACGGCGCAGGCCGATCTCGCGCGCACCGCCGCGGAGCGCCAGCGTACGTACGCCAAGCTCAAGCTCTACGGCAATAGCGACACCGTGGACCAGACGCTGCCGCTGAAGAGCTCGATCGGCGGCGTGGTGGTGGAGCGCAATCTGAATCCGGGGCAGGAGATCCGGCCGGACAACCAGGGCGAGAAGGGCCTTTTCGTCGTCTCCGATCCCACCCGGCTCTGGTTCCTGCTCGACGTCTCGGAGAAGGACGTCGGTCTGGTGAAGCCCGGCACCAATGTGAGCCTCGCCACGACCTCGCTCGGCACCGAGCGCGTCAAGGGCACCATCGTGCACGTCGCCGACGTCGTCGACCCGCAGTCGCGCACGGTGAAAGTGCGCGGCGCGGTGGACGTGGCGGACGCGCGGCTGAAGGCCGAGATGTACATCGTCGCCGAGCTGCGCGTGCCGGCCTCCGGTGGCTTCCTGGTGCCGGCGCGCTCCGTGTACCTGCGCGGCGAGCAGCATTACGTCTTCATCGAAGAGGGCAACCGCCGCTATGCGCGCCGCGCGATCGTGGCCGGGCCGCTCGCCGATGGCTACCAGGTGGTGCTGCAGGGGCTGGCCGCCAACGACAAGGTGGTGCTCGACGGCAGCCTGCTCCTCGAGCGGCTGCTCGCCGCCAAGGACTGACGCGTGATCCGGCGCATCGTCGCCTTTGCGCTCTACCAGCCGCTGTTCATCGTGCTCGGCGTCATCCTGTTCATCGGCGCGGGGCTATGGGCATTCAACAACCTGCCGGTGGAAGCGTTCCCCGACGTCACCGATACGCAGGCGACCGTGATCGCGCTCTATCCCGGCCGCGCCGCGGAGGAGGTGGAGAAGCAGGTGACCATCCCGCTGGAAGTCGGCCTCTCGGGCCTGCCCGGCGCGGTGCGGATGTTCTCGCACACGCAGTTCGGCCTGTCGTTCGTCATCATCACCTTCAACGACAGCGTGAACGGCTATTTCGCGCGCCAGCAGGCGGTCGAGCGGCTGCGCGAGATCGAGCTGCCCGAGGGCGTGCAGGCGGAGCTCGCGCCGTTCTCCACCGCGATCGGCGAGATCTACCGCTACCGCATGAAAGGCGAAGGCCAGGGACCGCGGGAGCTGCGCACCTACCAGGACTGGGTGGTCAGCCGCCAGCTGCGCCTGGTACCGGGCGTGGCCGACGTGGTCAGCCTGGGCGGGCTGGTGAAGCAGTACGAAGTGCGCCCGGATCTCGCACGGCTGCGCGACTACAAGATCACCTTCGCGCAGCTCTCGCTCGCTATCCAGCGCGGCAACGCCAATGCCGGCGGCAGCTACGTCGAGCAGGGGCGCCAGCAGTACCTGATACGCGGCCTGGGCCTGTTCCAGGGGGTCGAGGACATCGAGAACGTGGTCGTCGCCGAGCGCGGCGGCACGCCGATCCTGGTGAAGAGCCTCGCCCGCGTGCAGGTGGGCTCGGTGCCGCGCCAGGGCGTCGCCGGCCAGGACGCCGACGACGACGTGGTGACGGGCGTCGTGCTGATGCGCCGCGGCGAGAACCCCTCGGTGGTGCTGAAGCTGGTGCGCGAGAAGATCGACCAGCTGAACGCCACCGGCCTCCCGGGTGGCGTGAAGATCGTGCCGATCTACGACCGCACCTGGCTCATCGGCAAGACGCTCACCACGGTGTTTACCAACCTGCTGGAAGGCGCGCTGCTGGTCTCGTTCGTGCTGTGGCTGTTCCTCGGCAACCTGCGCGCCGCGTTCATCGTCGCCGTCACCATCCCGCTCGCGCTGCTCGCCACGTTTCTCGGCCTCACCTGGATCGGCATCCCGGCCAACCTGCTGTCGCTCGGCGCGATGGACTTCGGCATCATCGTCGACGGCGCCGTCATCGTGGTGGAGAACGTCTTTCGCCGTCTCACCGAGGAACGGCACGCGCATCGCGAGCTCGACGACAAAGCCCGCAAGAGCGTGATCCTGCAGGCCGCGGTCGAGGTCGGGCGGCCGACGCTCTTCTCGATGCTCATCATCATCGCCGCGCACCTCCCGATCTTCACGCTGCAGCGGCACGAGGGCCGCATCTTCGCGCCGATGGCCTACTCGGTGGTCTCGGCGCTGATCGGCGCGCTGATCCTCTCGCTTACGCTCGTGCCGCTGCTCTGCTCGGTGATGCTCAAGCGCAACCTGCCCGAGGAGGAGAACGCGCTGGTGCGTGCCGCCAAGCGCTGGTACGCGCCGGCGCTCGCCTGGTGCCTGGATCGTCCGCGCAGCATCCTGGTGGCGGCGGTCGTCGCGCTCGCCGGGGCGCTCGCGCTGGTGCCGCGCCTGGGCACCGAGTTCCTGCCGGAGCTGAACGAAGGCGCCATCTGGGTGAACGTATTCCTGCCGACCAGCGTCTCGATCACCGAGGCGCAGGAGCTCAATCGTCGCATCCGCGAGGCGATCCGCCGCTCACCGGAGGTGGTGAGCGTGACCTCCAAGGCCGGGCGGCCCGAGGATGGCACCGATCCCAAGCTCATTAACATGGCCGAGTTCCTGGTCGACGTGAAGTCCGACTCGGAGTGGCGCAAGGGCATGACCAAGCCGAAGCTGCTCGCCGAGATGGACGCCGAGATCAGCAAGATCCCGGGCATCGAGCCCTCCTTCTCGCAGCCGATCCGCGACAACGTGCTCGAGTCGATCTCGCAGATCGACGGCCAGATCGTGATCAAGGTGTTCGGCGACGATCTCGAGACGCTGCGCGATGTGTCGCTCGCGGTGCTGAAGCAGGTGCAGACCGTGCCGGGCGTGGCGCGCGCGTTCGTCGATCGCCTGGGCGAGCTGCCGCAGATCCAGGTGCGCGTCGACCGCGCGCGCGCCGCGCGCTACGGCATCAACGTCGCCGACGTGCAGGACGTGATCGAAAGCGCGCTCGGCGGCAAGGCGGTGACCCAGGTGTGGGAAGGCGAGAGCCGCTTCGCCGTGGCGGTGCGCCTGCCCGAGGAGGAGCGCCACCTGACGAGCTTGCAGGACCTGCTCATCGCCACGCCGGGCGGCGCCTACGTGCCGCTCTCGGAGGTTGCCAGCTTCCGCACGGTGGGCGGCCTGATGAACATCGCGCGCGAGAACGGCAGGCGCGTGTTCGCCATCGGCGTGTTCATCCGCGGCCGCGACATGGGCGGCGTGGTGAGCGACATGCAGGCGCGCGTCGCGCAGGACGTCAAGCTGCCCGAGGGCTACAGCATCACCTGGGCCGGCGAGTTCGAGAACCAGGAGCGCGCCATGGCGCGCCTCGCGATCATCGTGCCGATCTCGATCCTGATTATTTTTCTCCTGCTGTTCGATGCCTTCAAATCATTCGGCAGCGCGCTGGTCATCATCGCCAACATCCCCTTCTCGGTGATCGGCGGCATCCTCGCGCTGTGGCTCACCGGCATCTATCTCTCGGTGTCCGCCGCGATCGGCTTCATCGCGCTCTTCGGCCAGGCGGTGCTGAACGGCGTCGTCATGGTGACGCTCTTCAACCAGCTGCGCTCGCAGGGCGCCTCGCTGATCGGCGCGGTGAGCGACGGCGCCATGACGCGGCTGCGCACGGTGCTGATGACGGCGCTGCTCGCGAGCCTCGGCCTGCTGCCGATGGCGATCTCGACCGGCATCGGCTCGGAGACGCAGAAGCCGCTCGCGGTGGTGGTGATCGGCGGGCTCGTCACCGCCACGCTGCTGGTGCTTTTCGTGCTGCCGGTGCTGTATGTGCTGGTCTCGCGCCGCTTCGGCCACCTGCAGGCGGAGGAAGACGCGCCGGGGGCCGCCGGCGATTGAGCGCTACTCGGCCGCGACGTGGACCATCTCGAGGGGCGGAGTCGCCTGCGTGAGCTCCAGGATGGCTGCGCGCAGCACCTCCGGTGCGACAGCCGCGTTGTCGTCATGCCCGCCGCCGCGCACCGTGACGAAGCGCTTGCGTCCGCCGGAGCGCTCGTAGAGCGCCTCGCCCATCCGATACGGCACCACCTGATCCGCGGTGCCGTGGATGTACAGCACCGGCAGCTCGAGCCGTGACACCTTGCTGATCGAGTCGAAGCGCTGGTTCAGCAGCATCCTGACCGGGTAGATGCCGTACTGCGGCTCGCGCCGGGCCATGTCGTAGATCGAGGTGAAGCCGCTCTCGACGATCAGGCCGCCGAGCTCCGGATGTCTGGACGCAAGGTCGATCGCGATCGCCGCGCCGAGCGAGTGCCCGTAGACGTAGATGTCGCGCGGCTCGATCTCCCAGCTCACCAGGGCCGCGAGCGCCGCCTCGGCGTCTTCATAGACCGACGCTTCCGACGGGAACCTGCCGTCGCTCTCGCCGTAGCCGCGGTAATCGACGGCGAGTACCGTGAAGCCGAGCTCGCGCAGGAGCGCGGTCTCGCTTACGCTCGTGCTGACATTGCCGTCGTTACCGTGAAAGTACAGGATCAGCTTGCCGTCGGCGCGCGAGCCGGGCATCCACCATGCGTGCACCCTCTCGCCGCGCACCGGAATCGAGATGTCCGCGACCGGAAAGCCGAGCTCGGCTGGCGCGACGACCAGGTTGCGCAGCGGCTCGAAGATGAGACGCGTCTGCGCAGCCCACAGCACGGCGCCCGTCGACACGTAGGCCGAGAAGGCGGCGAGACACGCGTAGAGCGCGGCTTTGCGCATGGCAAGACTCTAATCGCACGCCGTTACCGCGTGATGCGCAGCTATAGGGCAGACGGCACAGACGTAACATGAAAATTACACTTGCAACCGCCATTCTCCTCACCGCCTCCGGCGCGGCGGCGCAATCATCCACGCCGGCGGGACTCTGGCAGACTGTCAACGAACGTGGGCAGCGCGAAGCGCTCGTGCGCATCACAGAGGTCGATGGCGAGCTGCGCGGCCACGTGGTCACGGTGTTGTCGCCGCCTGCGCCGCGC
>DASQIG010000602.1:0-2752 GCA_035631735.1 Burkholderiales bacterium
GGGGACGCAGCCGCGGCCTCGCGCGCGAATGCGGCCAGGGCCAGGGCCTTCAATACGGTGCGCCGCTCCATCGGTCTCCTTTCAGGATGCGTTCCCGCCTTGGTCGTGCGGCGGGAACGTTCCTGACAGTCTACAGCGGGAAGCTGAAGCGGACGGAGAACCCCGGCGCCGCGTAGTACGGGTACACGACCGGGGGAAGCGGTGCATACACGACTCGCGGCGCCGGTACGACATAGACCGGACGGGGGGCGTAGTAATAGTGGCGATAGGGGCCGTGCCAGCGATGTTCGTAGCGCTCGCCGTCCCGGTCGCGCCAGCCGCGATAGTCGGCGAGGGCATTGGTCGAGACGGCGAGGGCAGCCGCCGCTGTGCCGATGGTAAGGAGGATCTTCTTGAGCATCGTGCTCTCCATTGCGTGATCGCGATGCTCATTTCACGCGCGAAGCGGCTGAAAGTGAACGCGGAAAGTGCAACAGCTGTAACAGCGTGTTAACTTGGCCGCCGAGGAGGACACGATGAGACGCACGCTGCTCATTGCACTGCTCGGGTTCTGCGCGAGCGCGCGCGCGCAGGACTATCCCTCGAAGCCGATCGCCCTGGTGGTGCCGTTCCCGCCGGGCGGCGTCGCCGAGATCGTCGGGCGCCCGCTCGCGTCGCTCATGGAGAAGACGCTCAAGCAGCCGGTAATCCTAATCAACCGGCCCGGCGCGGGCGGCGCGGTCGGCATGGCCTCCGTCGCCAGGGGGCCGGCGGACGGCTACACCCTCCTCATGGGCCTCTCGTCGATCTCCATCTTTCCGGTGTCCGATCGGATCAACGGCAAGGAGCCGCCTTACGAGCTCAAGGACTTCGCGCCGATCGCGCTCGTCACCGCGGATCCGACGGTGCTCGTGGTGCGCGCCGATGGACCGTATAAAACGGTGAAGGACTTCGTCGAGGCGGCAAAGGCGCAGCCGGGCAAGATCAACTATTCGTCCTCGGGCGTGTACGGCGCGCTGCACGTCGCGATGGAGATGTTCGCCAATGCCGCGGGCATCAAGCTCTTCCACATCCCGTACCAGGGCGGCGGCCCGGCGGTGACCGCGCTCCTCGCGGGACAGGTCGAAGCGTCGCCGCAGGGTCCGGCCGCGGCCATCGGGCAAATTCGCGCCGGCAAGATGCGCGCGCTCGCGACCTGGGGCACCGAGCGGCTGAAGCTCCTGCCCGAGATCCCGACCTTCAGGGAGCTCGGCTACGACGCCGAGTTCTATATCTGGAGCGGCGTGTTCGCGCCCGCTGCGACGCCGGCGCCGATCGTCACGAAGCTGCGCCAGGCAGTGCGCGAGGCGGCCACATCGCCGGAGTTCGCGGCGGCGATGGAAAAGCTATCGACACCCGTCTCCTACCTGGACGCGCCGGCGTTCCAGAAGTACTGGGAGCGCGACGCCGCGCGCCTCAAGGTCGCGCTGGAGAAGATCGGCAAGGTCGAAGAGAAGTAGTCAGCTGCGGCGCTTTTGCTTGCGCCGCGCGAGCTTCTCGAGCAGGGCGCGCGGCTTGCGGTACTGGCCGAGCACGCCGACGCGCCGCTCGAAGGGATCGCGCCGCGTCACGCTCCTCAGGTGGCGGCCGCTCACGAGCTTGAAGTGGCGGATCTCGTCGAGCTTGTCGCCCACCAGCCAGCAGTTCTTGGTGCCGGTCACCCAGATCGCCGGATCGATGCGCCGCAGATCAAACGGCACCGAGTACTCGCGCAGCGTCTTGTGCGCGCGGCCGTTGTAGTACTCGTGGAAGTACGACATCGCCAGCTCGCGCAGGCTGCGGTACACCGGGTCGCGCCAGCGTAGCCCGATGCCGTTGGTCTTGGAGATCGCGCCCCAGCGGCCATTGCGCCTGAAGAGCGCAACCACATGGTCGAAGTCGTGCTCGGCACGCATGTCGAGCACCAGCGGCGGCTCGCCATGCACCCAGAGCGCCGCCGCGGCAAGCATCGCGCCCTCGATGCAATGGGCCCGACCGGTCTTCAGCACCTCGCCGACCGGGCGGCAGCTTTCGCCGTCGTGCTCGAAGTTCTGGCGCAGGCCGTGCAGGAACGACTGGATCTTCTGCGGCGTGTCGAGGCGCCGCAGCGCCGTGAACTGCCGCCTCGTCAGTCGCAGGTCGGACGGCGGGGCAAAACGCTTCGCGGCCATGGTCTGAAAAAAATATAACGGCCGCGCCCGGGCGGCAATCCATTTTGCAACTGCCTGAATCAAAAGGCGCCCGCCGTGACGTTGTACCATCCGGGCGACCCCTCCAAGGAGCAAGCCATGGACGCCAACGAAGAAAAGCCAGAACCCGCCGAGCGCATCGAGGCGATTGCCGAGCGGCTCGCCTTCAAGTCCCGCTTCGTGATGGTATTCGGCGAGATCACCCACGCTGTGGCGCGAGCCGCATGCACCCGACTGATCGCGCTCGCCGAGGAATCGGACGCGCCGATCAGCATGCTGATCTCCTCGCCCGGCGGCCACGTCGAGTCGGGCGACGCCATCCACGACGTGATCCGCTTCGTGAGCGCCAAGGTCACCACCATCGGCACCGGCTGGGTGGCGAGCGCCGGCACGCACATCTTCCTCGCGCCGCCGAAGGAGCACCGCGTCTGCCTGCCGAACACGCGCTTCATGATCCATCAGCCGGGCGGCGGCGCGGGCGGCCCGGCGACCGACATCGCGATCCAGGCGAAAGAGATCCTGCGCACGCGCGAGCGCATTGCAAAGGTCATTTCCCGCCAGACCGG